>JBJTUI010000064.1:0-13413 GCA_046080625.1 Elainella sp.
CTTCAATCGCAGCCACTACGCTGGCTTTCACCTCGTCCAGGGCTTCATCGCGCTCGGGCTTGGTTAGCTCAAACCGGGTGAGAATCTGCTTGACTGAGTCTTTCACCTTCTCAGTGATGAAGTTTTCCAGGGTCGGATCGATCTCAGGCGGTTCAGCCTTGACGATTTCGATTCCGAGTTCAGCAATCAAATCGAGCTGGGCCTGGATCAGGTCACGCACGACTTCGTAGCCAAAATCAATCGCCTCAATGATGTCCTGTTCGGGCAGCTGGTTGGCCCCGGCCTCAACCATGATCACACCATCGGGTGAGCCAGCCACGACCAGATCCAAATCGCCTGCTTCGATCTCCTGGTAGGTGGGGTTGATGATGAAGTCGTCGCCTACCAGACCCACCCGCACGGCGGCCATCGGCCCATTGAACGGAATCTTGGCCAGCAGGGTAGCAATCGAAGCCCCGGTGACAGCCAGCACGTCCGGCGGCACCCGCTCATCTAGAGACAGGGTGGTGGCCACGACCTGGATATCGTCCCGCAGCCAGCCGGGAAACAAAGGCCGCATCGGACGGTCAATCAGACGGCTAATCAGGGTGGCGCGCTCTGGCGGACGCCCTTCTCGTCGCAAAAAGCCGCCCGGAATTCGACCAGCAGCGTAGAGCCTTTCTTCGTAATCAACCAACAGCGGCAGAAAATCTATGCCTTCGCGGGCAGCGGCTTTTGTAGCGGTGACCAGAACTGCCGTATCTTCCAACTGAATCAAAACCGAACCACCGGCCTGCGGTGCTAACAAACCCACCTTCAGTCGAATATCCCTGCCATCGATGGATATCGACTTATCTACTTCTTGCAGCATGAAGTGCTCAATCCTTCCAACTTTCTTATTTCTTCTAATAGGCAATCCTAACATCGATTTAATGAACTGATTAATCAACCGATTGGAGTGGAGCCAAATTAGCGATCGATTTGTGGCTTGCAGGTCGGTTTTTCGCAGAATTCCTGACTAAATGCCGAACAATTCACCGCTGCTGAATTCAACTCTCAGTTCGGCCCGCGATCCAAATCCTAAAGCCAACTGGCTCAAACTAGTTTTAGACGACAATTAAGAATAGTTTGCAACTAAGCTAGGATCAGAACCTGATAGTCTTCCTGCCTCAACTGTTCTGAGGTCGGAGTTCTGCTTAGCTTCCGGTAATTGCTGTTAGCAACAGCTGTTGGCAAACGCTGCCACTAACCCCTGTCGCCTACTCCTATCACTTCCCTGTCACCCACCGCTGCTTATTGCCCTAATCCTGGCCCAATCCTGGCCCAATCCTGACTAGTCTGTCCCCGCCCGAATTATCCTCCCCACCGTGGCTAAATTCCGTTTCCCCCGTTCGCTGAAACCGCTGGCCAAATTAACTCCACAGCTAGGCCGATGGCTGCATCCGGCCCTGCTCGGCTCGGTTGGACTGCACCTCTTGCTCCTGCTGCTACCCCTGCCCGACTGGAGCCGGTTTCAGTCGGTAGCCGAGCCAGAGGTCGAGCCGATGTCCGAGCCCCTATCCAAACGGGCCGCCGACACCCAGGTGCAGATCACGCCGCTGCCTTCGCCCTCCCCCGCCAGCGTCGCAACGCCCCGGCCCAGCCCTTCGCCTGTTGCGGCAACACCCCGTCTGTCGCCGACCCTACCAGCTCTAGTACCCCAACCCGCTCCGCCCTCACCTGTCCCCAGGGCTACCCCCCCCAAAGCGCCCCCGGTTTCCCCGAGTCCGGCGGCCTCTCCGGCTCCCCCGGTTCCTGCTGTACCGCCGCCCGCCCTGCCCTTTGCCGATTTACCGCTGCTGGCCGGAGCCCAGACAGGCTGCTTTGGCCTGGGTACCTGCCGGGAAATCACAGACGGGACGCCGTTCCGATCCGCAGGTCAGGCCTTAGAGAAACAGCTAGCTTCCCAGGGCTATACCGTCACGCCCCGCGAAGACTACGACGAGGCGGGCCGCAAGGTCTACCAGCTGACCAAAGGCAGCGAAACCCGCTATCTCAACGTGCTCTCTGCCGATGTCGGCAGCACGGTTTACCTGGTGACGCCCCAGCCGATCAGCCTCAGCGACCTGCAAAACAGCGGGGCGATCCAGGTGGAACTGACGAGTTTGCTCGATCAAACCCCCAGCACCCCGGCCCTACTGGCCCAGTTTTTTCAACCCGATGCTTTCTGGCTGGGCGAAACAGTCCGTCCTGAGACCGGAGGCCGTCTGAGGCTGGTCGCCGGGCGTCAGCCCGATCAGCTGTTGGGCAGCTTGACCGCCGCTCTCCAGGCCCAGGGCTTCAGCCTGGTTGAGGCCGGGGGCTACGGCAGCGGCCTGCTCTACGAAGTCACCAAAGGCCCCTACACCGGCTATTTGAACCTGGTTCCGGCAGCCGACCAGACCGGCACGATTGTCGTGCTCTGGAGTCGCCTGCCAGATTAGGGCTGGGCTCGATCCACCTGGGCCGGGAATGCCCGCAGCCCTGCTGTGGCGGCAATGGCCGGACGCACAACCGTTCCGACGGTAAAGCAATTCTCCAGGGAGGTGCGGGCCACCAGCGTCGCCCCATCCGCCAACCGGATCTGGTAGCGATATTCGCGGCCCAAAAACTGGCGGTCCTGAATCACAGCTTGGCCCGCCGCATCCGGGTAGAGTTCCAGGTCTTCCTGCCGCAGCATCAGCTCAACCTGGGGCTGGTCGAGCGACGATAGGGCAGGACTGGGCAACAATCGCTCGGCGGGTAGGCTACCCAAGCTGGTCTGCCAGGCCTGATCCGACTGGCGCTGGGCCAGGAGAAAGTTAGTCTGGGTGACGAATTCGGCCACAAACCGGGAGGCAGGCTCGCGGTAGAGGGTTTCTGGACTGCCAATCTGCTCGATCTGGCCCTGCTGCATCACCGCCACCCGGTCGGAAATCGACAGGGCTTCTTCCTGGTCATGCGTCACCAGCACCGCCGATGTGCCTGCCGCCTTCAGAATCTGCCGCAGCTCTTGGCGCAGCCGCAGCCGCACCTGCACATCCAGGTTGCTCAAGGGCTCGTCGAGCAGGACTAGAACCGGACTGGGGGCGAGGGCTCTGGCTAGGGCCACCCGCTGCTGCTGTCCGCCCGAGAGCTGGTGGGGGAAGCGGTCGTTTAATCCCTGGAGCCCGACCAGGGCCATGGTTTCCTGCACCCGCTGCTGCTGAATTGGGGATTTGGCCAACCCAAAGCCGATGTTTTGGGCCACGGTGAGGTGGGGAAACAGGGCATAGTCTTGAAACACCATGCCGACGCCCCGTTGTTCTGGGGGCACCCAATATCCGGCCCCGGCTACCGGCTGCTGGGCGATCTCCACCGTCCCGGACTGGGGAGCCTCAAACCCGGCAATCAGCCGCAGCAGGGTGGTTTTGCCACAGCCCGACGGCCCCAGCAGACTCAGCAGATCGCCCGTTTGCAGATCCAGGCTGACCTGGGAGACAGCAGGCGCTGCCCCAGCCGCATATTGACGAGTCACGGCAGTCAGCCGCAGGATTGGGTTGGACGAACCGGCAGCCGTGGCAGGGGACGCGAGGACAGGATAGGTCATGGCAGGTCAACGCAGAACTCGAAGCAGGACAAGAAGCAGAACCCAAAGCAGAACGCCCAGCAGGACGAAGCAAACAGCCCAGCAGGATGCCAGATGGGGAGAGGCCGCAATTTCGATAGGCAATTCAGCCCGGCGGGCCTAAACTTACTTTATAGTGACTGCAACTGATTCTCATCAAGATGGCAAGTTTTTTAGAAATGATTGTTGCTAGAGCGAGGTTGGCGAGGCGTGAAGATTGACTCTGCTGCGACCAACTCTGGTGCGACCAATTCTGGCGCGATCGCTTTAGACAGAGCTGGCTCAGCCCCCGAACAAACTGGCCCAAATCGCCGTTTCAGTCAGGGTTTTGCAAAAGGGCTGCAGTCGGGCTGGACGCTCAGCGTTCTAGGGATTGCCCTGCTGATTGCCACGCCGATGCTGGTAGTGTTGAGCAGCGTTTTCAGCGACACGGGTGAGGTTTGGCAGCATCTGGTCGCGACGGTGCTGCCGCGCTATCTGGTCAACTCGCTGCTGCTGGTGCTGGGGGTGAGTTTGGGGGCTGGCCTGATTGGTATCAGCACGGCCTGGCTGGTCAGCATGTGCCGGTTTCCGGGCAGTCGGATGCTGCAATGGGCGCTGCTGCTGCCGCTGGCGGTTCCGGCCTACATCCTGGCCTATGTCTATACCGAGCTGTTGGAGTTCTATGGACCGGTGCAGCTGGGACTGCGCGCCCTGTTTGGCTGGACTAGCGTCAACGACTACTGGTTTCCGCCCGTGCGGTCGCTGGGGGGAGCAATCGGGATGCTGAGTCTGGTGCTCTACCCCTACGTGTATCTGCTGGTGCGGGTGGCCTTTCTAGAACAGTCGGTTTGTACGCTGGAGGCCAGCCGTTCTTTGGGCTGCGGTCCCTGGCGCAGCTTTTTTCGAGTCGCCCTGCCGCTAGTACGGCCTGCGGCGATTGCCGGGCTGGCCCTGGTGATGATGGAAACCCTGAACGACTACGGCACCGTGCAGTATTTTGCGGTGGATACCTTCAGCGTCGGCATCTACCGCACCTGGTTCAACATGGGCGAGCGGATAGCGGCCTCCCAGCTCTCGGCCTGTCTGCTGCTGATTGTGCTGCTAATTGTGCTGCTAGAGCAATGGTCGCGGCGGCAAAGGCGCTATTACCAGAGCACCAGTCGCTATCAGGCGGCGGCGGCCTATCCGCTCACGGGTTTGCGGGCGGGTCTGGCGGGTCTGGTCTGCGGGTTGCCCGTGCTGCTGGGGTTTGGCATTCCGGCCCTGCTGCTGCTCCAGCTCGCGACCCAAAACCTAACGGAGCGGTTTGGCGAACGGTTCTGGACCCTGGCCCGCAACAGCTTGACCCTGGCCCTGCTGACGGCGGCCATCGGCATGGGGCTGGCCCTGGTTTTGGCCTACGGGCTGCGGCTGTGGCCGACTCGGCTGATGGGGCTGGCGGTGCGCACCTCGGCCCTGGGCTACGCGATTCCGGGGTCGGTGATTGCCGTGGGGGTGCTGGTGCCGCTGGGCCAGTTCGACAATGCCCTGGACGCCTGGATGCGCGCCAGATTTGGCCTGTCTACCGGCCTGCTGCTGAGCGGTACCCTGGTGGCGCTGGTGTTTGCCTACCTGGTGCGGTTTCTGGCCGTGGCCTTCAACACCGTAGAATCAAGCCTGGTGCGGATCAGGCCCAGTCTGGATGAGGCAGCCCAGTCCCTCGGTCGTAAACCTAGCCAAACCCTGCGTCAGATCCATATCCCGCTGATGCGGGGCGGGCTGTTGACCGCGATGATTCTGGTGTTTGTGGATGTGATGAAAGAGCTTCCGGCCACGCTGATTGTCCGTCCGTTTAACTTTGACACGCTGGCCGTCGAGGTCTACCGGCTGGCTGCCGACGAGCGATTGGCCGAGGCTGCTGCTCCTGCCCTGGCGATTGTGGCGGTGGGGCTGCTGCCGGTGGTTCTCTTGAGCTGGCAAATTACCCGATCGCGGGTCCGCTAGGGCAATGGAGGCTGATCTGCCGAGGTGAATTCGCGCAGGCGAGGTTACAGAGTTTAGCTCACTCAACGATTCCCATTCTTGTTCTATTTTCAGATTAAATCCTGCTCTATGAAGCATTCTGTAAGACACTATTTAATCCATTCGATTGGTGTATTGGTATTGCTGCTGGCGAGCTGCGCCAAGCCCAGCCCCCAGGAAAAGCTGCTGTCGGATAAAAAATGTCCGGGCTGCGATTTGCAGGGCATTGATCTGAGTCAGGCCGCCCTGGAAAAGGCCGATTTGAACAACGCTAACCTGAGCCAAGCCAAGCTGAGCGGTGCTAATCTGGCAGGCGGGCTATTTGACAGCGCCAACCTCAGCCAGGCCGATTTGAGTCAGGCCAACCTGACCGGGGCAGCGATTGGCCGGGCCGATCTGAGCGGAGCCAACCTGAGCGGGGCCAACCTGCAAAACGCCTACCTGCGCGGCGTCAACTTTACGGGAGCCAACCTGAGCGGGGCCAATCTGCAAAACGCTGACCTGAGTTCTGCCAAACTCGACCAGGCCAAGCTAGACGGAGCCAACCTCAAGGGCGCGATTCTACCCGACAGCAAAATTCAGCCCTGATATTCTTTTTGTCAACCGGCAAACTCCACTCCTAGCGGGCCTAAACCCCAGACCTGATGCACCCTTATTTTGCCAACCGGCAAACTCCACTCCTAGCTGGCCTAAACCCTGGACCTGATGCACCCCTCATTTTGCCAACCGGCAAACTCCAACCCTGGCTGGCCTAAACCCCAGACCTGATGCGAGGATAGAATTGCTTGGGTTTTGTGGCTATGGGTGCGCCAGAGCAGGATTTGGACGCTTGATCGCAGTCTGGTCACAGTCTGGCCACAATCTAGCCACAGAGGAAAGCAAAGCCCCCGACTTCCATGCCCATAGCTCCATCCCTGACGATTGTGCGATTCACGGTTCTATTCAGCTTGCAACTGCTATGACATTAGGCAATTCTTCAACCCCCACGGCCACCGACCCCACCCCCCAACCCCGGCTCTCGCTCCCGACCATGTTTCGCCTGGGGCTGTTTCAGCTCGGGTTGGGCATCATGTCGGTTTTGACCCTGGGCGTTCTCAACCGGGTGATGATCAAGGAGCTGGCGATCCCGGCCACGATTGCCGCCGGAACGATTGCTATGCACCAGTTTATGGCTCCGGCGCGGCTGTGGTTTGGTCAGCTCTCGGATGCCAAACCAATTTTGGGCTACCACCGCAGCAGCTATATCTGGGTGGGATCGCTGCTGTTTGCCCTGATGGCCTTTCTGGCAGTGCAGGTGATGTGGCAGCTGGGCGACAGCTTGCAGGGCGGCTGGACGGGACAAACGACGGCCTGGACGGCGCTGCTGGCTCTGGTGTTTGTCGGCTACGGCATTAGCCTCAGCGCTGGTTCGACCCCATTTGCGGCCCTGCTGGTAGACGTGTCGGACGAAGACAACCGCTCTAAGCTGGTGGGCGTGGTCTGGTCAATGCTGATGGTCGGGATTGTGATTGGGGCCATCCTCAGCGCCCGCCTGCTGCCCCAGCCGGTTGGCAGCAGCTGCCAGAAGTTAGGCACGACCGATCTGGCCCTGCTGAGGGCGGCAGTCAACCGACTGTTTCTGATTGTGCCTGGCCTAGTGTTTGGCCTCAGCCTGCTAGCCACCGTGGGGATTGAGGGCAAATACTCGCGTTTTGCAGAGCGCTCTAGCCTGGTGGAACGGGAAGATCAAATTACCCTGGGCCGGGCTTTGCGGGTGTTGACCGCTTCGCCCCAAACCGGCCTGTTTTTCACGTTTTTGCTATTCATGACGATCAGCCTGTTCATGCAGGACGCGATCATGGAATCCTATGGCGGCCAGGTATTTGGCATGTGTGTGGCCGACACCACCCGACTCAACGCCTTCTGGGGCACGGGAACCCTGCTGGGCATCAGCCTGACTGGGTTTGCGATTACGCCCCGCATCGGCAAAAAACAAACCGCCAAACTGGGCTGCCTGATGGTGGGCTTCTGCCTGCTGCTGGTGATTCTGATTGGCTTTAGCGCCAACCCCAAGCTGCTGCAATATGGCCTGCTGCTGTTTGGCTTTGCCTCGGGCGTCACCACCACGGGCGCGATCAGCCTGATGCTGGATCTGACGGCAGCCGAAACGGCAGGCACCTTTATTGGCGCTTGGGGATTGGCCCAGGCCATGGCGCGGGCGATTGCCACCGTGCTGGGCGGGGCGCTGCTAGATCTGGGCCGAGTCCTGTTTACCAATATCACCCTGGCCTACGGGCTGGTGTTCATCATCCAGGCGCTGGGCATGTTTACTGCCGTCTGGCTGCTGGGCCGGGTCAACGTCGCCGAGTTTCGCAGCAACACCAAGGCCGCGATTGCCGCCGTGATGGAAGGGGATCTGGATTAGGCGGGCTGCGCCATCCTAGGTTTCCGGCTGGATCGGCGCTCCGTCCCGCAACTTCAGGATATTGGTGGTGGCAATCTGATCGCCGGGCTGTAGCCCTTCCAGCACAACGTAGCTGTTGCCCTGGAGTTTGCCCAGCTTCACGGGACGCTGGCTGACCACCGTCTGGGATTGGCCGCCCTCAGATTTTTGTTCAACCGCAAACACAAACGCCTGGCCGCCAACCCGCGTGATTGCGGTGGTGGGCACCAGCACCCCCGAGCTGCGGTTCCAGACGATCCGCGACTGGACATATTGGCCGTCCCGCAGGCTGCCGTTGGGGTTAGCAAACCGGGCCTTGGTCAACAGTGACTGGGCACCAGAATCAACGCGGGGCGAAATGAAGGAGATACTGCCCGAGCCGATAGATTTGTTGGTGTTGGGGTCAATTAGCTGCACCGGCAGCCCCGTCCGCAGCCGATCGATGTAGCTGGAGGGCACCGGAATCCGCATGTCGAGCTGGTCGTTGCGGGTGATGGTGGTAATCGTGGTTTGGGGCGTGACATAATCGCCCACCTTGACGGGCAGGTCGCCCACGACGCCACTGATCGGGGCCGTCACCTGGCGGAAGTTGAGGTCAACGCTCTGGGAAGCGACGCGGGCCTGGGCTTCCTTCACCTGGGACTGGGACTGGGCCACCGTGGCCTGAGCTGCACTCACCTGCTTGTCGGCAGCGGCCAATTCGGCTTTTGCCACATCTAAATCGCGCCGGGCCTGGTCGAGCTGACTCTGGGAAAACGCCCCTTCGCGGGCTAGCTCAGCCGCTCGGCTGAAGTCGGTTTGCTTCAGCTGGAGGTCGGCAGCCGTACTGGCCCGGTCGGCCTGGGCTCGCTGGAGCTGGGCTTGGGCAGTGGTGCTGGCGGCCTGGGCCGAACTGACTCCCGCCTCAGCCGTGGCCACATCGGCCTGGGACTGGTCGAGGCTAAGTCGGGCAATCGGAGTACCTTCGGTGACGCGCGTGCCGCTTGATACCAGCAGCCGCTCGACTCGCCCCTGGGTCTGGGGCTGGAGCGTTACCTTTTCTGCTGCCTCCAGGGTGCCGACAAACTCGGAGCTTTCTTCGACTGGGCTCGTCTCTAGCGCCACTACCTTCACGGGCAGCGCCTGACCGCCTCCTGGTGGCCCACCGGCCTGTTCAGGCTGGCTACAGGCAGTCAGCACCGAGATCATCAGCACCGAGCTGAGCAGTTTGCGGCTGAGTGGTTTGCGGCTAAGCAGTTGACGTGCGATTCCCGGATTGGTCACTGTGTAAATCCTGTCCCAATTCAAGCGTGACAACACAAACACAACCTGCAACTTGAAACAGACTGGGCCTGCTGAAGCTCAGTGTATCGAAAGATCGGGTTTTCTGACAGGCACAGAAGGTACGGAGAAAGACAAAACCGCCAAAGATCGGTTTTTCTTAAGCTGTTGGCTGATTTTGCTGGCTCTGATCTTTGTAAGCAGCTGGGCTTGATTAAATTGAAGCTGGTTTTAGGGGTGTACAGAGAGCAAGCCCTCTCTTGGGAGCTGCGCCCCCAAACCCCCACCGTCTTAATATTTGCACCGACCTACTTAGTTTGACGGGCATCGCGTAATTTGACGGGCATAGACAGGTGCGCTGGGCCGCTATCAAATTCAAGCCAATCCGGCAAATCCAAGGTTGGGGTATCGAGGGCTGCTTTCCGGCAAGACTGCTTTCCGGTAATTTTGCAGGCCGCTACTGTTTGCAACAGCGAAACCGGCAGCAGAAAGTCCCAACCAGCAGCAAGGCTGAAGTTTTGTTGTTGAATCCTCCCGCTGCTGTTGAGGTTTGTTAGATTGGAGGTGAGCAGGTGGATCAATTTGCGCTACAGCCTGCCTGCGAATCGGTTCAGAACCTGTGAACCAGCCCAGACTTGCGAATCGGCCCAGAATTAGTATTACAGGGTTCTGATCATTGCGTCCTAACCATTCGAATGTGATTGCAGAATCAACTCAAAGGTAGACAGCAAGTTTTCGTCGCCAGTATCGCCAACCCAGTATCGCCAATCTATATTCAGCTCTGATCTGGCGTTGCCCCAAATATTGCTATGAACACTCACTTCACTTGAACGAGTCCCAACAGGGCAAAACTTGACTCACCCCAGCGCAATGGAGGAAATAATGGAGAAAACTATGTCCCACCAACCGTCCCACCAACCGCAAGGATCGTTTCGTAGAATTGTCGTGGCGCTAGATGGCTCCCCCAATAGCGATCTGGTACTGGAAAACGCAATTGGCTTGGCCAGACTATTCCAGTCCCAACTGCTGTTGATCCATGCCATCTCAGCCGCCGAATCTACCTATCTCAGCCCTTCTTTTGCTGTGCGCGGGGTCTATCCTGTATTCAGTCCTGAAGAGTTCAATTTCCAGTTTCAGCAGTGGCAAGCCGCCCAGGACGCGAGCCTGAAGCTGCTGCAAGCCTATCAGGCTAAGGTTGTCGCCGCTGGGTTGACGGCTGAGCTAATTCAGGGCAAAACGGCTGCGGGTCCGGCTATTTGCGCTGCGGCGAAAGACTGGAACGCTGACCTGATTGTGTTGGGTCGGCGCGGCTACAGCGGCTTGGGAGAACTGCTAATGGGCAGCGTCAGCAACTATGTGTTGCATCATGCCTGTTGCTCTGTTCTCACGGTTCAGGGTCCCGAGTTGCAGGAGACTTCTGATATCAACACCGGTAGCAGCAATGAGACAGCCACCAATGAACCCTCGGCATCGGAAGCTGTTGAACCGCTCCAGAGCTAAAGTCGGACTGTGCAACGATCTGTGGAAAACTCGGCGAAACTCTGTGGAAAACTCAAACTGTCCTGTGGAAAACCCCTGTTTTCCTGGGGAGAACTGCTCCAGTCCCTGCCCCTGCTCACAGGACAGTCCACCCGCTTCCCTCGATCTGGCCCCAAGATCTCGCCAGCGGATTGTGGCTGAATTGATAGTGGCTGGATTAATAATGACCTGATTGATTGCCACCAGCTCATCTGTGATCAATTCGCCTGTCGCCAAACCGTTTAAATCATCCAGTTATAAATGGCCCAGTTGAATTTAGCGGTTCATCTGCCGCTTCAGCGCTTCCAGTTCTTCGTCGGTTTCCCACTGTTGGAAACTCTGTTCTAGCGGATCAGTTGATCTGGCGCTGCCAACCCCATAGGGATAGGTCTGATTCCAGCCCGTGGTTTGCCACTGTTGCTCGGTCTGGGAGGCTGTTGAGCTGGCCTGAGCCTGAACCCGCTGGGCCTGGGCTTCGGCAACCTTGGCCTTGATTTCGCGCTTGCGCAGCTGAATTTGCTGCTGGAGTTCCAGGGTTTGCTGGGTCCGCTGTTTCAGCACTTCCATCTGGCCCCAGAGCTGATTTCCCTGGCTCAGCAGGGCCGCTTCCCGTTCTTCAGCCGGTTTGACTAGATCAAATCGCTGGGCAGTTTTAGCCTTCTCGATCCGCACATGCCAGCGCTGGATCTCCTGGGCCGTGGCTAGAATTTCATCCTGCAGCGTTTTTTCGCGGCGCTTCAGGTCGGCCAGCAGGTTGACGGCTTCTTCCTCCTGTTCGCGCAAATTCTCTTCGAGCGCCTGTAGTTCCAGATGCGGGTTGTTGCGAATAAACTCTTCCAAGCGGGTTTCAAGGAAGCTACTCAAATCTTCAAACAAGCCCATAAGCGCTCCTATAGAAATTGGCTGTTTCAATCCTAGCAAGCGATTTGCTGCCTTTTGGCAGCCCTTGCTATTTTGCCACTGGCTGCCCAGGATTTCCTGAACAGTCTGTAGTTTAACCCAGGCAAAAAAAACTCGAATAGCCCGGAAGTGAGATTACTCAGGCTATTCGAGGCTGGCTTGTAGGAGACTAGATGAAATCAGTCAACCCTGAGCGAGGCGCAGGTTCTGGCGCTCGACTGATCTCAATTTGAATAGGGCATTCTCTTGAATAGGGCATCCCCTCGCCCAAACGGCGCATCAACGCCACCACAGAGAATGCCTCAAGCGTTTAACGGTTTCCTGCCCGGATTCCTGTCCGCAGGGAACTAGGCTTTGGGCGGGTCGAGGATCTGAATTTTGCCCGTATCCAAATCGTAGTAGGAGGGCACGATCTTCAGCTTGCCTTCTTTCTCCAGCTGGGACAGGATCGGCGATTTGCGCAGGGTTGTCACCTGGTTATGCACGTTTAGCTTGATCGTGGCATCGACATCATCCCCCACAGCCGCGACCCCTTCTTTGATCACTTTCTCTTGAATCGCAGCTACAGCAGGCTGAATCAGGGGAACGAGGCTGGGAATATCGCCGGGATTTTTGGGCAGAGCCAATCGGCCCATAGAGGCCACGACAGCGCCACAGCGCTCATGCCCCACTACCAGCAGCACCTTAGAGCCTAAAACCAGGGTGCCGAATTCCAAGCTGCCGATGTCCTGCTCGGTAGCCACATTGCCTGCAACCCGACAGACGAAGCAGTCGCCAATCCCCTGGTCAAAGACTTCCTCAATCGGCACCCGCGAGTCGGCGCAGCTGAGAAACGCCGCATAGGGGAACTGATCAACCGCCGTTTCCCGAATCCGGTTGATATCGCCTCGGGGGTGGATCGACTTCCCAGACACAAAGCGCCCGTTGCCCTCGACCAGCAGCTTCAGAGCCTCGTCGGGCGTCATGTTCTCAGCGTCGGGACGCCGGACTACGGCATTCTGGGCCTGATTCCCAGCAGCCGGGCTGGCAGCCGGACTAGAGACAGCCTGGGTAGATGAAGTACTTTTAGGCGAACTACAGGCGGTTGTAACGCCAAAGCCAATTCCAGCAGCTCCAATTGCTTTAATCAGATCACGACGGCCCAATCCAACGTGACCATAAAATCGACGAGCCATGAATCAATCCTCCAAAATAGCAGGGTCGAAAAATAATCAATTAGGGGAAAGCCAAAGCGGCGCTAGGGTGCGGAACCTAGCCCGAGACTAAACGCTGACTTTCTTCACCTTGAGGCTCTTTAGATAAGCCGTGGGGTCAGCCGGGTCAAACTTGACGCCATCGAAGAAGGTTTCGACGCCGCGCGAGGTTTCCTTCGGAATATCGGCATCGGCAACGCCCAACTCTTTAGCGGCTTCTCGCCACAGATCTTCCCGGTTGACCCGATCGATCAAGCCCTTGGTGTCGGTGTCGGGCGGCAACATGCCCCAGCGAATGTTCTCGGTCAGGAACCACAGCTCGTGGCTCTTGTAGGGGTAAGACACGCTACCCTTGGTATCTTTCCAGAACAGCGGGCCTTTCATCACGTCGTCCACTGCGGTTTGGCCATCGCCCATCTTGTAGCTACCTTTCAGGGGCGAAGTCAGGATAGTTTCATCCAGGCTAAAGAACTTGCGTCCTGAGAGGATTTTGGCCAGCTCGGGGCGGTTTTCCGGCTTGTCGCACCACTGCTGGGCCTCCATGACGCCCTTGA
>JBJTUI010000065.1:0-14714 GCA_046080625.1 Elainella sp.
ATTCGGCATCACTAAGGTCGCTGCTGTAGGTTTTGAGTAGTCCCATTGTCTAGCTCCGCTCACGTCTAGTTCCTTGATACAAGTCCTCTCTAGTCGCCGTATAGCCGTTCGCAATATCTATTTACAAACACTCTCTAAGTATGTTTTCACCAATATCGGCTATAACCTGAAGCCGCTCGATCTCCAGGGCGCGATTGGGCTGGTGCAGCTCGAGAAATTCCAGGAGATCGACGAGCGCCGCAAGCAGAGCAAACGTCGGCTCCAGGCGATTATTGAGCAGCATCTCGATCAGGTCTATGTTCCCAGCGAACTGCCGGGTGCAGACACCTGTTGGTTTGGGACGCCGCTGGTCTGTCCCGACAAGGCCACCAAGCAGTCGCTAGTCGAATACTTTGAGCGCAACAAGGTGCAAACCCGCAACTACTTTGCTGGCAACATTCTGCTCCAGCCCGCCTATCGCCATCTGGATGAGGCCGCCAACTACCCCAACGCCAACGTAGTGTTGGATCGGGTCTTCTTCATCGGCGCAGCTCCCCACTATCAGGAGCCGGTGTTTGCCTACATGGAGGATCTGCTGGCCAGCTGCGCCTGCAGCAATGCCGCCTAGTCAGTCCGCTGGGTTAAGGCCACAGGGCCACAGTGCCACATAAAGCTAAGTCTTCCGTAGGATCAGGCGGATTACACATGCTTTTACAGCTGTTCTTCCGAATGTTCCTACGGAGGAGGTTTCCGCTAACCTCGGGCTCCAGGAATCGATCAAACTCCCTATTGATGGACGGTAAAACCGATGTCTGATCAGCCTGGTCGCCAGTTTGACAACCAAAAAATTCTAATTACGGGTGGTCTGGGATTTATTGGCAGCAATTTGGCCAAACGTCTGCTCCAGCTGGGGGCCGAGGTGGTTCTGGTAGATAACCTGTTACCCAACTCTGGCGGAAATCTCTATAACATTGCCGCCATTCAGGATCAGCTCACGGTTCATGTTCTCGACATGGGCGATCAGGCGGCGATGCGTCCCCTAATTGAAGACGCGGCCTATTTGTTTAACCTGGCTGGGCAGGTGAGCCATCAGGTGGGCATGCAAGACCCCTGCCTGGATCTGGAAATCAACGCCCGTTCGCAGCTCACCATTCTGGAACTTTGTCGTCACCATAACCCCACTATCAAAATTGTCTTCACCAGTACGCGCCATATCTACGGCAGGCCAGACTATTTGCCGGTAGATGAGAAGCATTGCCTGCGGCCTGGAGATGTGAACGGGGTGAATAAGCTGGCCGGGGAAAGCTACCACCGAATCTACCATGACGCCTACGGTTTGCGCACTGCGGTCCTGCGACTGACCAGCACCTACGGCAGCGGAATGCGAATTAAAGACGCGCGTCAGACTTTTCTGGGAATCTGGCTGCGGCTGTTGCTGGAGGGGAAACCGTTTGAAGTGTGGGGCGGCGAGCAGCTGCGGGACTACAGCCATGTCGATGATGTGGTAGAAGCGCTATTGGCAGCCGCAGTCAGCCCTGCTGCGGAGGGTCAGGTGTTTAATCTGAGCGGCGATCGGCTGTTGCTCAAAGATCTGGCGCAGCTGTTGGTGGATGCCCACGGCAGCGGCGAGTTTAGCGTTCGTCCCTTTCCCACGGATCGCAAATCGGCGGATCTGGGGGATTTTTACAGCGATGACCAGTTGATTCGCTCTGTTTTAGGCTGGCAGCCCCAGGTGACTTTACGAGAGGGGCTGGCCAGAACGCTTGCATACTACCAGAAGCATCTGGTGCATTACCTGTAGGACAATTAACCCTCCCTACTTAGGCAAGTTTAACCGACAGGAGAACCCAAAATGAAAGTCGTGATTGTGGCTGAAAATGCTTCGGCTAAGATGAGTGGAGAAGCTTTTCTAGCCCTCTATTACTTCAATCGGCTGCGTGCCCGAAATATCGATGTCTGGATGGTTTGTCATGCTCGGGTGCGAGACGAGCTGCGGCTGATGTTTCCTGACGATCAGGTCTTTCAGCGGATTCACTTCATCGAAGATACTGCGTTCCAGAAATCGATTTATTACAATAGCAAAAACCTGCCTGCCCGAGTCAGGGGCGTGACTACGAGTGAGCTAATTCGGCTGATCACCCAAAGTCAGGCTCGCGCTATCATCAAACAGCTGATCCAGGATGTCGGCATTCAGTTAATTTTTGAACCCGCGCCCATTTCCCCCAAAGCTCCCAGCTTTATGCACAGCATGGGTGTGCCGGTGGTGATCGGTCCTATGGCTGGCGGCATGAACTATCCGCCCGATTTTCAATATTTGGAATCCTTCTCCAGTCGGTTTCTAATCGGCTTTGGCCGGTTCCTATCCCAGAGCATCAACTGGCTGATTCCCGGTAAGCTTCAGGCAGATGCCCTGATTGTGGCCAACGACCGGACTGAGCAAGCGCTGCCCCAAGGCTGTCGCGGCCAGATCTACCGGGTGCGGGAATGCGGCGTTGACCTCTCCCTCTGGCAGCCCGTAGTCCGGCCCCAGCCCCAGCCCCACCAGCCGGTTCGATTTGTGTTCATGGCCCGGTTTGTTGAGCAAAAGGGCATTTCGTTTTTGATCGAAGCGTTTCACCAGGTCGCGCAGCAGTCCAATGCGGTGCTGGAGCTGATTGGAGACGGTGAGCTGTTTGCGGCGATGCAGGCGCGGGTGACTGAACTGCAAATCCAGGACCGGGTAATCTTTCACGGCTGGCTGAAGCTGGAAGAGGCCACCGAGGTGATCCAGTCCTGTGATGTCTATGTGATCCCGTCGATTGGCGATCCGGGCAATATCTCGATGATGGAGGCCATGGCAACCGGGATGCCGGTGATTGTCACCCACTGGGGCGGCGTCGGGGAAATTGCCGACTCGTCCTGCGGAATTCTGGTTGAACCCAGCTCCAGAAGTGCTTTCATCGACGGGCTGGCTGCGGCCATGATCCGGTTGGCCGACTCTCCCGAACTGCGCCAGCAAATGGGCCAGGCGAGTTTGCAGCGGGTCAGAAGCAACTACTTTGACTGGGATGCCAAGGTCGATCGAATTGTTGAAATTTTTGAAGAAACCCTGACAGCAGCTCGGTAGAGCTTGTACTGAATAGGATATCTACCCTTTGCAGACTTTTGGACTCAGGGTTTGATTCATCCTATGCTGGCTCCACCCCCGGATACCAATAACATTGGCTGCTTCCTGGTCTGCGGTTTAGGCAGCCTGGGGCAGTATTGCATCCTCAGCCTGAAGCGGTTTGCCCTGGGAGACGTCAGCCTGCAAATCATCGGCATTGATAAACAGCTGCCGCAGGAGTGGGAAGTTCGGGATCTGCCCGATCTGCTCTCTGGCCAGCCGATCGTCGGAGACTGCCGGGACGATGCCGTGCTGCTGAAAGCCGGAATCGAGCGCTGTCGGGCTATTCTGCTGGTCACGAGCAACGAGAGCGTCAATGTTGAAACGGCGATCGCGGCGCGGCGCTTGAATCCCCAGATTCGAATTGTGATGCGGTCTTCGCGACAGCACCTCAACCAACTGCTGCAACAGCAGCTGCGCGATTTTATTGCCTTCGAGCCCACCGAGCTGCCCGCTCCCTCGTTTGCCCTGGCTGGCCTGCGGGAAGGCATTCTCGGCTTTTTCAACATCGCCGACTACCGGTTTCAGGTGGTCGAACAACCGGTGTTGCCCAAAGACTACCGGTTTGACAATCTGCCCGCCGTTGAACTCCACAAACGCACCTACCGGCTGCTCAGCTACAGTCCGGCCCAGAGCAAACAGCTGCCCGCCCGCTCCTTTTATCAGTGGACCAACGCTACCCGCGTCACCGCCGGAGATCGAGTCGCCTACGTGGAGCTGATCGGGCAAAAGCATCCCGCAGGTGAAGCTCCGGCTGCGAAGCATCCGTTCCAGACCGCCAGCAGCCAGATTCGAACCCTGCTGCAACGCGGGTGGCGAGCTAATTTGCGGCTGTTCACCACATGGCTCCAGGCCCAGCGCAGCCGCCAACTGGTGGCGATTGGGGGCAGCATTGCCCTGCTCTTGTGGTCGCTGGGTGCGGTGATGCTGCGGCAAACGTTGGCGATATCCTGGCAGCAGGCCATCTCTATGGCTTTTATTCTGCTGCTGGGCGGCTACGGCGATGTGTTTGGCGGCCTAGACCCGCAGGCGGTACCGGGTTGGGTGCAGTTCGTCTGCGGCGTGATCTCGCTCGCCAGCATTGCCTCGGTGCTGGGGGTGCTGGGCCTGATCACCGAGCAGTTTCTCAGCGCCCGGTTTGATTTCCTGCGGCGACGGCTGGCGATTCCCCAGCAAAAGCATGTGGTGGTCGTAGGATTTGGGCGCGTCGGGCAGCGGGTGGCGGCAATTTTGCGGGAGTTCAAACAGCCTGTGGTGGCGATTACCGAGCACCAGGAGAATTCGCAGTATGCCCCCCAGATTCCGGTGTTAGTCGGAGAAACCATCGCCCAGCTGGCGCGGGTGAATTTGGCTCTGGCTAAAAGCGTCGTGGTCGTCACGGATGATGAAATGCTGAATCTGGAGGTGGCGCTGATGGCCCAGAATCAGGCCCGCCAGGCCAACCGTTCGATTGGGCTGGTAATTCGCACCTACGATCAGCGGTTCAGAAACAACGTCCTGAATTTATTACCCGACGCCAAAGCCTTTGCGGCCAACGAACTGGCTGCCGATGCCTTTGTCGGGGCTGCGTTTGGCGAAAATATCCTGGGCCTATTCAACCTGAATCACCAGACGATTCTAGTTACGGAATATACGATTACCGCGAATGATACGCTGATCGGTAAATCCCTGTTTCAAGTTGCCTATGGCTACGGAGTTGTGCCCGTCTTTCACCAGCAGGCCAGTTCGATTCTGAGCGAGGATGCCGACCAGGATCTGTTCCCTACCGATGAGCGTCAGCTGCATCAGGGCGATCGTCTAGTGGTTCTGGCCTCCATGAACGGGCTGCGTCGGATTGAACATGGAGATTTGACTCCGCCGCAGCGGTGGCAGCTCACGGCTCAGCGACCCTTGAACCAGTCGTTCTTGCACTATTCCGGCAACGATCTGGCCCGCATCTCTGGCTGTAGTCTGAATACGGCCCGTGCATTCATGGAAAATCTACCGGGCAGTATTGACCTGTTCATGTACGATTATCAGGCCCACAGGCTCCAGGAAGCCCTGAGCCGCCGCCTGCCGATCAGTATGACTGAAGTTAACCTGGAGTAATCAAGCGAGTCAGACATGGGTGAGCTCAAAAAACTAGCGGTACTGGGATCGATCTACCCCTGGCTGTTTCATGCCAGCCTCTATGCTACCTGGCTGGTAGCCTGGTGGTCCCTGGGAGCCCCGCCTCGCCCCTCCTGGGATGATCCCGCTAACATTGGAGCGATTGGCCTGCCCAGCCTGATCACCGGTTTGTTATTCGCTGGCGCTCCGCTGGCGCTGCTGATCACCCTGAGCTGCCTGCTGCTGTTGGGCTTCCTGCTGTTTCGCCGCAAGCGGTTGGACTTCCGCTACCTCAACCTCTGGGGGCTTGTGATCCTGCTCTGGGGCGCGGCCATCCTGCTCCTTGTTTGGGACCCGCTGCGGGTATGGTACTGGTATCTGGACTGAGGTGTTATTAAGGCGCTAGAGAACCAACAGCTCTAGAAAACGCTACCGTAGGGCTATCTGATCGATTCGATACTGAAGCCAGGGAACCGGATCAGCCAAATTGATTGTGGTTCAACATAGCCGCATCATAAAATTGGGCGACACCGATTTGTTGCCCACCATTCTGCTTGAGAGGTGAATAAAATGTTGGAATCTTACCGTCAACATGTGACGGAGCGGGCGGCGTTGGGGATTCCGCCCCTGCCTTTGTCGGCAGAACAAACTGTTGGGTTGTGTGAACTGTTGAAGCAGCCGCCAGTGGGCGAAGAGTCCTTCCTGCTAGAGCTGCTGCACGAGCGGATTCCGCCCGGCGTTGATCAGGCGGCCTATGTGAAAGCGGGCTTTTTGACGGCGATTGCCAAGGGGACAGCCACCAGTCCTTTGCTGACGCCCGTGGCAGCGGTGGAGCTGTTGGGTACGATGATGGGCGGCTACAACGTCCAGTCGTTGATTGAGCTGCTCAGCGCCGAAGCTAGCGAAATTGCCTCAGAAGCAGCCTGCGCCCTCAGCAAAATCCTCCTGGTCTACGATGCCTTCCACGACTTGCAGGAGCTGGCCGAGGGTGGCAATGTTTACGCCCAGCAGGTGATGCAGTCCTGGGCCGACGCCGACTGGTTTACCCACCGGCCCACCCTGCCGGAAGCGATCACGGTGACGGTGTTCAAGGTGCCTGGCGAAACCAACACGGATGACCTCTCGCCCGCCCCCCACGCCACCACCCGGCCCGACATTCCCCTCCACGCCACGGTAATGCTGGAAACCCGGATGCCGGGCGGCCTGCAAATGATTGCCGAACTGAAGCAGAAAGGCCATCCAGTCGCCTATGTCGGCGATGTGGTCGGGACAGGCTCCTCGCGGAAGTCGGCAATCAACTCGGTGCTCTGGCATATCGGGGACGACATTCCGTTTGTGCCCAACAAGCGCACGGGCGGCTATATTCTGGGCGGCAAAATTGCCCCGATTTTCTTCAACACGGCGGAAGATTCGGGGGCGCTGCCGATTGAGTGCGATGTGGCCCAGCTCGAAACCGGCGACGTGATCACGATCTATCCCTACAAAGGCGAGATCACCAAAGACGGCGCAGTCGTCTCGACCTTTACGCTCAAGCCCGACACGATTCTGGACGAGGTGCGGGCCGGGGGCCGAATTCCGCTGTTGATTGGCCGCACCCTCACCGACAAAACTCGGGTCGCTCTGGGTCTGGCCCCCAGCGATCTGTTTGTCCGGCCCCAGATGCCTGCCGACACGGGCAAGGGCTTTACGCTGGCCCAGAAAATGGTGGGCAAGGCCTGCGGTCTGCCGGGTGTGCGTCCTGGCACCTCCTGTGAGCCGGTGATGACTACCGTGGGCTCCCAGGACACGACTGGCCCCATGACCCGCGACGAGCTGAAGGAATTGGCCTGTCTCGGTTTTAGCGCCGACCTGGTGATGCAGAGCTTCTGCCACACCGCCGCCTACCCCAAACCCGTCGATATCAAAACCCATCACGACCTGCCCGACTTCATCCACGAGCGCGGCGGCGTTTCCTTGCGGCCCGGCGATGGCATCATCCACTCCTGGCTGAACCGGATGCTGTTGCCCGACACGGTGGGCACGGGCGGCGACTCCCACACCCGGTTTCCGCTGGGGATTTCCTTCCCGGCAGGTTCAGGCTTGGTGGCCTTTGCCGCAGCTCTGGGGGCGATGCCGCTCGACATGCCCGAATCGGTGCTGGTGCGGTTTAGGGGCCAGCTCCAGCCCGGCGTCACCCTGCGCGATATCGTCAACGCCATTCCCTATGTGGCGATCCAGCAGGGGCTGCTGACCGTCGAGAAGCAGAACAAGCAGAACATCTTCTCGGGCCGAATCATGGAAATGGAAGGGCTGCCCGACCTAAAGCTGGAGCAGGCGTTTGAGCTGACCGATGCCACGGCAGAGCGCTCCTGCGCTGGCTGCACGATTGACCTGAGCATCGAGACGGTGTCGGAATACCTGCGCTCTAATGTCGCCCTGCTGAAAAACATGGTGGCCAGGGGCTACGGAGACGCCCGAACGATTCTGCGCCGCGTCGCCAAAATGGAGCAGTGGCTGGCCAACCCCAGCCTGATGCGGGCCGATGCCGACGCCGAATATGCTGCCATTATCGAGGTCGATCTGGACCAGATCACGGAGCCGATTGTGGCCGCGCCCAACGACCCGGACAACATCAAGCTGATGACGGAATGCGCGGGCGACCCGATCCACGAGGTGTTCATCGGCTCTTGTATGACTAACATCGGCCACTACCGGGCGGCAGCCAAAATCCTGGAAGGGGCAGGTCCGGTGCAGGGACGCCTCTGGATCTGTCCGCCCACCCGCATGGATGAAAAGCAGTTGCGCGAAGAAGGCATGTACGGCATCTTTGCCGCAGCCGGAGCCAGAACCGAAATGCCGGGCTGCTCGCTCTGTATGGGCAACCAGGCCCGCGTCGCCGATGGCGTCACCGTGTTTTCCACCTCGACCCGCAACTTCAACAACCGCATGGGCAAAGGCGCTCAGGTCTACCTCGGCTCAGCCGAACTGGCGGCGGTTTGCGCCCTGCTGGGCAAGATTCCGACTCTGGAGGAATACAGGGCGATCGTTCAACAGAAGATCGATCCGTTTGCCGCAGACCTGTATCGCTACCTCAACTTCGACCAGATCGCCGGATTTGAGGACGAGGGCCGGGTGATTCCGCTGGAGGAAATGCCCCGGATCGAAGATATTCTGGGTATGCCAACGGCTGCTCGATAGGTCGCCAAATATCCTGCCAGCCTCATCTTCCTGATTCTTCCAAAATGATCAACGAAGGTGGGGCTTTTTTCTGAGCTAGAACCGTGAGTTTCGCCGCCGCGTCACCAGAAAGATAGTTACCGCAATCCCCAGAAAAAACAGTCCTGGCACTGCCCAAAACATTCCACCCGAAATCAAAGAATCGCCGTCAGGCGTAATGCAAGAAGAGAGCGCCTGGTTAATACAATCGCGCCATTTCCAGTAGCGAATGTAGAACAGGTAGAAGAAAAACAGGGAGATAGTTAGGTTGAGGCCGATTGTGAATATATAGAACTGCCGCATATTCAGGCTTTGTACTGTGCAAACTATTTTATCTTTTGGTTCCAAATATCCATTAGCAGCTTGACAAGAGCAGGGACAAGAGTGCGACTTCGCGGTTTGTTGTCAAGACTAATTAAATTTTTATATTGTTCGTCTCCATGGCTTTCAGACCAGTTGTTGTCGAAAACGTAAATCTTTTCGAAATCAAAGCGCTTATCAGGTGGCGGTTCCTCACTGGGAGCTAGAGTTGAAATAACCTGCTTCCCGTTCAAGCTCTCAAAAAATCTAGAAGATACTCGAATACGATTATCTGAACCCAGTCCGGATAACTTCACAGCTATATTGATAGGCTGTCCAGCCCAAACTGCCTCTCAGCCTTTCAAGCATTTCGTCCGTGGAGCTAGGTACATTAGTCATAGGATATTAGTCGGTCGATACAACAGGACATCGCTCAGGTGCATCTCACTTTTGCAGCCCTCACCCTTTTCTTCGATGCCCGCAGGGCTATAATCCCTCTCCCAGAGCGGGCGAGGGACTTTCAATCCGGCTCCCCTTCTCCTGCTCTGGGAGAAGGGGGTGGGGGATGAGGGCAAATTTACAAAACTGAGATGCACCCAATCGCTCCGTACTTGCAGCCTTGAAAAAGCGTAAGAAAAATGCGCTCTGCAAACATGATGCTGCAAGCGCAATTTGCTAAAGTATAGCGTTACTTTCTGGATACGAAGCAACTTTTCTCTACACCATCAAACTCAGCGAATAGTTGGTCGAGGCGCTGGTGTCTCTGGCGCTGACGCTGAAGAAATAGGTGCCAGCCTGCAGGCTTTCCGTAAACTCAGACAGGAACGCCGAGCTGAAGCTAGTGTCGCTCTCCAGGATTTCGCCGTTATCGATCAGGCCGTTGCTGTTAGCATCGCGGATCAGCTGGATGCGCGTGTTGGCCGAGCTGCCCGTAACTCTGGCCTGGAGGCTGCCGGGGTTGGCCAGCGTAAAGCGGTAGTAGTCAACGGTATCGAGGATGCCGGTATGCTCCCTGGCGGTAAAGGTGCCGGAAAGGATGCCCAGATCGCGCAACTCTCGCAGGCCGCAAGAACGACCCGTTAGCCAAATTCACTCGGCAGACGTCAAGAACCCTTCAGTAGCCAAACTAAAATCAGCCGAAGACCGCCGCCGTCTGGCCCGGAATGACTGCCAGCAGGTCGCTACCCAGGGCGATTTGGACGCCGGAGTCGCTGTCGGTGAAGGAAAGCTGATCAAAGTTGGCGAATCTGAGCTGGGTGATACCAGGTGCAAAGCCATAGATCGTGTCAAAGCCGTCGCCCGTGCTGAGCGTGATGGTGGCGGCACCTGCGCCCAGCCAGATCACGTCTGTGCCCGTGCCCGTTGTGATTGTGTCCGCGCCACCGCTGGCATAAATGGTATCGTTGCCGCTGCCGGATGAGATCGTATCGGCCTGAAGACCGCCGTAGATCAAGTCATCACCCGCGCCGCCGGTCAGCGTATCTTCGCCGCCGTTGCCGTAAAGGGTATCGTTACCGTCACCACCCAGCAGCGTATCGCTGGCGGCACTACCATAGAGCTGGTCATCACCGGCACCGCCTACCAAGACGTTCACAACACCGTTCCCAAAGATTACATCATTGCCGTCACGACCGAACAGCACGTCGGTGCTATCGTCGCCAATCAGAATTTGATCGCCGGTCGGTCCACCAAACAGACCGAGCTGGGGGATATCGGCCAGGATATCGCTATAGAACCAGCGCTGGAAGAATTCATCTAGCTCTTTGCCACTCACCTGTTCAGCAGTAGCAATCAAATCTTCTGGGGTGACGTTACCGTTTTTGTAGCGGCTGGCGTAGGTTTGCAGAGTTTCAAAGAAGGCGTCATCGCCGATTTCCAGCCGCAGGGCGTGCAGGCCGAGCGCCCCCCAGTCGTAGACGCCGTTGTTGAACAGATCGTCGGCGGGCGGTTTGCCGGGCGGCACCAGAAATTCCAGCCCGTCGGCCACGGTGTTGTATTTGTTTTTCACCCACTGGGTTAGGGCCTCACTGCCCTGGCTCTTCTCGATCCACAGCCCCTGGGAATAGGTGGCGAAGCTTTCGTTGAGCCAGATGTCCTGCCAGTCCGAGAGGCTGACGCTGTTGCCAAACCACTGGTGCGACAGCTCGTGGGCGATCACTTCCTCGGTGCTGGCCGAAAAACCGCCGGAGATCGCCGGATTGCGGCCCAGTTGATCCAGGCCAAAAATCGACAGGGTTTGGGTTTCCAGGGCTGAGCCGGTTTCGGTGCCCACCACGACCGAGCCATAGAGCTCAAACGGGTAGGGGCCAAACAGCTCGATGAAATAGTCCAGCATTTCGTCCTGGAGGGCAAATGGCTCCAGCAGCTCCGGCTCGATGCCCTCAGCGAAATAGTTGCGAATCGGGATGTCGTCTATGCCCGGCGCGGTTTGCAGGTCGAACTGGCCGATGTTGACCGTGGTCAGGTAGCTGGCCATTGGGTCGCGGGCCTCGAAGCGGTAGGTGGTCGAGGTGCCATTGTCTGTGGTTTCTTCTAAAACACCGTTGGCCGCGACTTCGTAGGGGTCGGGTACGGTAATCACAAACTGGTAGGCCGCCTTGTCGAGCGGGTGGTCGTTGACCGGGTAGAAGTTGGCCGCGCCGTCTGGTTCGCTCAGGACGTAGCTGCCGCCGTCGAAAATCACCCAGCCGGTCGGAACCGGAATCGCCACCGAGGTAATTTGCTCGGGCGCACCGCTGTAGCGCACGTCTACCGTAAAGGCGCTGCCGTCTAGAAGCGGTTGGGCTGGCGTGATTGTTAACTCCTGCCCCTCGCGGCTGAAGCTGGCAGCCTGACCGTTGACCGTGACGCCCTCAACCGTGAAGCCGATAAAATCCAGGTTGAAGCTGCTGAGCGACTGGGTGGCGTTGGCCTCCATTGTGGTCACGCCCGTCAGGGTACTCGTCGCCACGTCTGAGACATTCAGATTCACCCTGTAGCGCTGGGCGTCGTAGCCGCCGTTGCCAAAGCCAGGGTAGAGCGAGTCACCAATCCCGCTGGCTCCGGGCGTAGGGGCAGCCGGGGCGGACGTCGGCTCGGGCAAATTCAGGGCTTCTGCGAGCTGGGGCGAGAGCTGAGCGAAGGCGTTGCAAACGTTACACATAAATTGGGGGAGATGCGAGGGGTGCTAAAGCTGGGCTCATTATCGATAATTCGCTACATGACCGCATACCGCTGAAGACAGAAAAGCTGAGTTTTCATCCAGTCCTGTAGTCGAGCGCAGTTCAATCGATTCGCCCAACACCGACGTTACGTTTGCTACCGTTAATCGTTAGTATCTATAGCGGGATTACCCAAGCTCACGGGTTGTTAAGCCGCTTGTTAATGAGTTGGTGAATCCAGAAGACCACAAGGTTGAAATCTGTCTTAACCAAACTCTAATTTCGTAAGGCGATGGCGATCTATTGACTCAGACCTACTGCCCCTGAAACTCCCCCAGCAGCCACCGACTCACGGCCTCTTCCGTCTGGGAGCGTCGCAGCGCCTCTTCCGCCAGCGCCAGGTCGGGTAACACCTGAGAGGTGGTGATTTCTGTAGTTTCCGAGAGGGTTACTCTGTAAGCGAGCTGCCTGAAACAATGGCAAAATAGAGCAGAGAAGGCGAGGTTGCTTGGAGGCACTATGCTCACGGTCAAGGATCTAGAAGATCTGCAATCCCACTATCCGGACTACCGGCTCGAACTCGTAGATGGAAAAATTATTGTCATGAGTCCCTCTGGCTACGAATCCGATGAAGTCGCTTTTCAAGTTGGCGCAAATCTATGGAACTGGGTCAAACCGCGTCAACTGGGACGAGTTACAGGCTCTAGTGCCGGGTTCAATCTGGCCAATACTCGTGCGCCAGACGTTTCGTTTGTTCGAGCCGAGCGACTGCCCCGTTCTCCTCGCGGCTATGCCACAATTCCGCCGGATCTGATGGTGGAGGTGAAATCGCCGACAGACAAAAGCGACGATCTGCGAGACAAGATTGACGAGTTTCTAGCGCAGGGTACAGTGGTCGGAATTTTGGTGAATCCAGAAGATCGCACGGTTGAAATTCGCCGCTCTAACCAAACTCCGATTCTGCTGCGCGATGGTGACGCCTTGACCGTTCCAGACCTGCTGCCTGGTTGGGAGGTACCGATTACTGAACTGTGGCCGCCTGTGTTTGAGTAAAACTGTTCAAGCAAAACTATTCGAGTCAATTGCTTTCAACGTCAGCCCCGTTGAGCAGTTTGTTTTCTACGGTTTTTGACCTGTGCTGAGCTGTTGTACAAACGCCTGGTGCTCTGGCGAGTTTAGCCCCTGCTGTAATATCGACAGTACGGTTTTGAGTTCTCCTGCCAACAGCGCAGGCACTGCTAGCCATAGTCCTGGAAATATCCGACTTCGTACTATGCCTTGGTTGTCCAGCGGTTGAGCAACGTAGTCATCAGCTTCCCACATGAACCAATCTAGACAGTTCTCTGATGTTCGCCAAACAATATATTCCTGTACTTGATTCCGTCGATAGGCGCGTTTTTTATCGTGCAGGTCAATCGCCACACTGCTCGCCGCTACTTCCACAACCAGTTCCGGTGCGCCTTCAATGTAGTCATCTGCATCAATCGCTGCCTGTCTCCCCGGCACCAGCAGCACCGCATCGGGCTGAGGTTCATTCTCCAGATCTAGCCGCACTGTTGGTTCAATACCCAGAACAACCCCTGGAGTTGCAGTTTTATAAGTCCACAGCCAGCCCGTGATATCTCCATGCGGTTCCCCGTGACTTTTGATCCTCAGTGGTGACGCCATATAAACCACTCCCTCGACCAGTTCCGCCTTCTTCAAATTGGGCATGGCCCCATAGCGCCGCTCAAATTCAAATCGGGAGAGGCGATCGCCATTTTCTAACGGCGGGACGAATAGCCTGGATTCTGGGGTTTTAACCATAAGCTCTTCTGGTAGAACCTTTGACCACACTTCGATCTTAGCCGAGAGAACCTAAGCTGACTAGTCGCGCAGAACAGCAGCAATTTTTAGACCTGTCTACTGTCCCTGAAACTCTCCCAGCAGCCACCGACTTACGGCCCCATCATCTTCCGTCTGGGAGCGTCGCAGCGCCTCTTCCACTAGCGCCATCGCCAGGTCGGGTAAGACTTGGGAGGTAGTAATTTCTATGGCTTCTAGGAGGAAAAAGGCTGTGACTCGGCTAGCGTTGACGTTCACGACCCAATATTCCTGGACCCCCAAGCGCTGATAGAGCCTTTGCTTGCGGCCCAGATCATCCTCTAGCGAAGTGGCAGCAATTTCAACGACCAGCGTGGGCGGCGTCTGATTCAAATTGACCGGGGCGTTGTTGCGGGGGGGAAATTCTAAGCTTTGGCCAATCAAATAGGCCAGATCGGGCTGGGCCTCCTGAAGACCCGTTTTCCTAAAGGAGGTATTTGTCCAGCCCAAGAGCGGAATCTGTCGGATCGCAGCATACAGGGTGATTACAAGTGGAATGATGGTGTTATCGCGCCCATGTGCCGTGCCTAGTGGAGACATTTCAATCCTCATGTCGCCATAATCGTAGTAGAACCTGCCCTTGACCAGGCTAGGGTCTTCGGCAAAGGTGAGGAAGGCATCCCAATCGACGGCGACCCAGGTATCGGTGGGAACGGTGGTGATTTGGGATGTAGTGATTTGGGACGGGTTAACCATCGGTTCGCTCCTGCGCCGCACAGTCTATTCTCGCACTTTTTTACTGTATCGCAATTTTGTTAGCCCTAGCTACAGCCCTAGTTTCTGAGAATTTTGCGACATCGAAGTATATAGTGAGAGTCGTCTATCGTGAACAAAAAGTAGAACATCAGCTCTGCTCTGGATGGCTCTGGTATTCAATCCGATCTTGCTGTTGCATCCTCTAATACCAAATACTTTGAATAATGATACAAATAGAGGAGAAAGACAGTTCACCAGGAGAAAGCGATGGCCGGGGTCAGTCGAGTCGTGATTCAGGAAGCGGTAGA
>JBJTUI010000066.1:0-3898 GCA_046080625.1 Elainella sp.
TCGCTTCGCAGATTAGGATCACACCATGCAAGAAAGCTCTTTCACCAGAACCGGTGTCACTGTTGTTCAGCCCAGTGGACATATCAATACAGCTAATGCAACCCGACTGCGGCAACAGCTAGCGGAATCCCTCTCATCACAGCAGGTGTCGTCGCTTTGGATCGACATGAGCCAGGTTGAATCTTTGGACAGCGCTGGCCTGATGGTGCTGGTTTCTACTTTGACCCTGGCCCAGCGCTTGGATAAGCAATTTAAATTGTTTGGGGTTTCGCCTGCGGTGCGAATTGTGTTTGAACTCACCCAACTAGACCGGGTATTTGAGATTCTGGATATTCAGTCCCTTCAAAAAGCAGCCGCCTAGGCAAGATTTTTACCCTGTCCTCCTCTCTCTTTGGTTGCCAGCCTCGCCTGATCCAAAGCTCGATTCCACCCCGATCCGCAGCCCTGAATACTCAGCTGCAGGATTCGATAAGATAGAGCTTGGCGATTGATGCCCGATGGTGCCCCTGGTTAGGCTCCTAACTGGTGCCGGTGGGCAATATTGCAGGCAATGCTCCAGATCTGCTCTTATTCAGAGTGCAGAATTTGCGGCAGGTGTTTTGAGGCGATCAGCGAGGTGGCAGGCAAAGTGACAGGCAAACTGGCAGGCAAAGCGACAGATAAAGCAGCAGGCGTAGAGTCCCTACTCACTTCCGAGATTATGCGACCCGCTCGCTATCTGGGGAATGAGCTGGGTGCAGTTCACAAACCCTGGGATGCGGCGACCGTGCGCTGGGTTCTGACCTATCCAGAGGTCTACGAGGTTGGGGCATCCAATCTGGGCCATATCATCCTCTATAGCATCCTCAATACCCAGCCGCGCCAGCTTTGCGACCGGGCCTATTTGCCTGCTGGCGACTTGGCCAGCAAGCTGCGTTCTACGGCAACTCCCCTGTTTGCAGTAGAATCCAAGCGGCCCCTGACCGAATTCGACATTCTGGGCTTCAGCCTCAGCTACGAGTTGGGTGCCACCAATATTTTGGAAATGCTGGATCTGGCCGGGATTCCGTTAACCTGGCGAGAGCGGGCAGAGGCGGGCCAGAAAGCAGGCCAAACCAGTAGCTGGAATGTGGCCCAGGGTAGCCTGCCGCTGATTTTTGCGGGTGGCCAAACGGCGACCTCTAATCCCGAACCCTATGCCGACTTTTTTGACTTCATTGCCCTGGGAGACGGCGAAGAGCTGCTGCCAGAAATTGGTCTGGTGCTGGAAGAAGCCAAACTGGCGGGTCTGACGCGGCAAGAGCTGCTGCTCGATCTGGCCCAGGTGCCCGGTGTCTATGTGCCCCAGTTCTACGATATGGCCGCCGATGGTTCGGTGCATCCGAATCGGCCTGATGTGCCAGAACGGGTGCTCAGGCGAGTGGCTACGCCAATTCCGGCCTACTCGATTGGACTGGTGCCCTATGTCGAAACGGTGCATGACCGACTGATTATTGAAATTCGACGGGGCTGTACCCGGAGCTGTCGGTTCTGCCAGCCGGGCATGCTGACAAGACCTGCAAGGGATGTGGAGCCCGACCAGGTGGTAGAGACAATTGAGCAGGGCATGCGGGCGACGGGCTACAACGAGTTTTCGCTGCTGTCTTTGAGCTGCTCCGACTATCTGGCCCTGCCTGCCGTGGGGGTCGAAATCAAAAATCGCCTCCAGGGGGAAAATATTTCCCTGTCGCTGCCCAGCCAGCGGGTAGATCGGTTCGACGAAAACATTGCCCACATTTTGGGCGGCACCCGGCAGGCCAGCCTCACTTTTGCTCCAGAGGCGGGTACCCAGCGCCTGCGCGACATTATCAACAAGGGGCTGACCAACGAGGAGCTGCTGCGGGGGGTGAAGACGGCCTATGAGCAGGGCTGGGACCGGGTGAAGCTCTATTTCATGATCGGCTTGCCTGGCGAAACGGACGCAGACGTGCTGGGAATTGCTGAAACGATGCGCTGGCTTCAGCGGGAATGTGTACTGAAAGGCCGCAAGCGCTTGAACTTCAACGTGACGATTTCAAATTTCACCCCCAAACCCCATACGCCGTTCCAGTGGCATTCGGTGTCCACGGCGGAGTTCCAGTGCAAGCAGGAGCTGCTGCGTCAGGAGCTCCGCACGATTCGCGGCCTCAAGGCCAACTTCACGGACGTGCGAATTTCGGCCATGGAGGATTTTGTCGGGCGCGGCGACCGGCGGTTGGCCGCAGTCGTGCGACGAGCCTGGGAGCTGGGAGCCGGGATGGACGCCTGGTGGGAAAGTCTCGACCGCGCCTTTGCCGCTTGGACCCAGGCCATCGCCGAATCGCATCTCTCCTGGAAATATCGTCAGGTGGAGAACGGTGAATGGAATTTGTTTCAGCCAGGAGCAGAGGTGGCACCAGAGGTGGCACAACCTGCCGCAGACAGCGCAAAATCGCTGCTGGATGCCCCCCTGCCCTGGGACCATCTTGATACCGGAATTGACAAACAGTGGCTCAAGACCGATCTGGAGCGCGCCCTAGCAGCCGCAACCGTGCCTGACTGTTCGTTCGAAGGCTGCTCCCACTGCGGTGTCTGCGGAGCTGATTTTGGCCATAATGTCGTGGTTCCACCGCTGCCGATTCCAGATTTTGCGGGTCATTTCGTACCCAATCAAACGCGCGCCCAGAGGCTGCGGGTCTGGTTTGGCAAACAGGACGACATGGCCCTGATCAGCCATTTAGACCTGCTGCGCCTATTCGACCGGGCGATTCGTCGGGCGGCGCTGCCGATTTCCTTCACGGGCGGGTTTCACCCCACGCCCCGGATTGCGCCTGCTAGCGCTCTATCCCTGGGCATCACCAGCAGCGGCGAAATCGTCGATTTTGATCTGACCGAAGCTCTGAACCAGGCGGAGTTCGAGCAGCGCTTGACGGCCCAGCTGCCAGCCAGTCTGCCGGTCTATCGGGTTGAGGCCGTACCGCTAGAGGCTCCCTCGGCAACCCAGCTGCTTGACCAGGCGGAATACCGGCTCACGGTTCGCACTGTAGACGGTTCGCCTATCGAAGCTTCCCAGTGGCAATCCTGGATTGCTCAGGTGCTGACGGCTGCCGAAATCTGGGTTGAACAAACCTCCAAATCGGGTAAGCTGCGTCAGGTAAATCTGCGCGAGCGGCTGTATGGGCTCCAGTATCTCGCCTTGCATCCGCTTCAGCAGGCCGATTGCCCGGATGGCTTGGAATGCTCTGTTTGTGAATTGTCCTACCTAGGCAGCTGCCGTAGCGATGGTACCGTACTGCGGCCTGAGCATGTGGTGTATATGCTAGAGCAGGTGGCCCAGACGGAATTCCAGCTCCTGCAAATCCACCGCCTGCGGCTTGCGCTTGCCTAGACGGCAGCTAGATCTGTTTTACAAGCTGGATCTGCTAAGCTGAAGGAGGCTTACGGAGAAGTGCAGTTCGTTCCCCAACTGTCGATTGCAGCCCTCGCAACGCGGTGCATCACCTAGTTACGCCGTATCGCGTCGATCTATGTCGCGGTGACGCCTGTGCGGTGTCACCCATGGCGTGGCGATATTGTAGAGCGCTCGAAAATAGAGCGCTTGAAAACCTTAGAACGCCTGAAACCAGGACGCTTGGAACCGAGGCGCTCGAAGCCTACCCGTAGAAAGGGGGTTTGAGAGATGGCTTTTGGGTCTGCCCAACTTGCCCTGTAGACCCAGCGGCAACGGAAATCTCTCTAGCAAAGTCTTAATTTTGCATAAAATGTTGCTCCTACCTATGGCGCTAGGCTTGGTCCACGCTATAATGCTTTGCAAGAGAAGCCGTTACAGACTTTCATTTCTCTTCCAGGCCGTTAGTGGTTTAATTCGGCATCGGGTATAGAGAAGGGTCTGTGCCTGCAAAGCTTTTAATTTATTTTCAGT
>JBJTUI010000067.1:0-14200 GCA_046080625.1 Elainella sp.
GAGTGCTATGCCAGCCAGATCAACCAGGTGTTCATGAACCTGATCAGTAATGCGATTGACGCCCTGGAAGACACCGCAACCCATCGGCAAAGTCAGGCCACCTCTACGCCTCGACAGCGGCCTCGAATCACGATTCGCACCATGCAGGTTCCCGATCCCCAGGGCGGCAATCCGCGAGCTGTTATCTGCATTGCGGACAATGGCCCCGGCATTCCCAGCGAAATCCACGACAAGCTGTATGATCCGTTCTTCACCACTAAACCCGCTGGCAAAGGCACCGGGCTGGGCCTGTCGATCAGCTACGACATTGTGGTAAACCGGCATGGCGGCGAAATTCAGTGCTATTGTCCAATTGAGGGAGGCACCGAGTTTTGGATCGAGCTACCCGTACAGCAAAACCCTCAGGCTTCGCGGCCAGCTATGACGATTCAAGCTGTGCAGGCCGAACTGGCCCAGGCCAATGCGGCCTTCATGAGCGCTAGAAGCTACACCGCCAAATAGTCGCCTCATCTCCACTCCCAGCCCTCACGCGCTGCTCACCAAAACCCGCTGTGCGGCAGCCGCTATCATAAAGCCATGACCTTTTGGTTGGGCTGTGCAATTTGGGCCTATAAAGACTGGGTTGGCGAGCTGTTTCCGCTGGGCAGTCGGGCCAGTCAGTTTTTGGCGCTCTACAGTCGTCGGTTTACTGCGGTTGAAGGCAACACCACTTTCTATTCGGTGCCAACTGCCGCCACTGTTCAGCGCTGGGCAACCGAGACTCCCTCAGGCTTTAAGTTTTGCCCCAAGCTGCCCCGTACCCTGACCCATCAGGGCAGTCTTACAGATGCGATCCCTGACACAATCGCTTTTCTAGAGCGAATGCAGGGGCTGGGTGACCGACTGGGGCCTGTGTTTGCCCAACTGCCGCCGAGCTATGGCCCTAACCAGCTGAACGACCTGGCCGCCTTTCTCGCAGCCGTTTCCGCCCAAACTACCCTGGCCGTAGAGGTGCGACATCCCGGCTGGTTTCGGCCTGAGTCAGCTCAGTTGCTCAACGACCTGCTGACGGACCTGGGTGTGGGGCGCGTTTTGCTGGATACTCGCCCGATCTATCATTGTCCCGACGATCCGCAGCTGGCTTCCGAGCGCCGCAAACCCAAACTGCCACTTCAGCCGGTAACGACAGCTCCTTTCAATCTGGTGCGCTACATCAGCCATCCCGACCCGCAGTACAACCGCCCCTACCTGCAAACCTGGGCAGGGCAGGTGCTGGACTGGCTCCAACAGGGCCAGCAGGTTTACTTTTTTGTCCATTGTCCAGTCGAGCAGCATTCACCCGGCACGGCACGCCAGTTTTATCACCTGTTGGCCCAGCAGCTCCTCACCCTGTCACAGCCGATAGGTTTGCCGCCCCTGCCCTGGGACCAGGTTGACCGGGCGACTGAGCCAGATTTGCCTGAGGCTGCAACCCAGTTGACGTTGTTTTAGTCTCCTGTTCTAGCCTCCTGCACTGCCCAATTAGCGATCTGGCTGCCGAGGTCTGCAATCCAGTGCTACCAATTTTCTATGAGCCTGCATAGAAAGAGGGGTGTGGGGACTCCGTCCACACAAGGGGGCGAAGCCCCCTTGCCCCCCATTTATTCTGTGCAGCTTCAAAAGGAATTGGTATGAGCTGGATCTAGATTTAGCAATTCCTGGTTTACCAAAGCCAGATAGGAGTCGGCAGCCTAAAATAGGCAATTAATCAATTAGTTCTGTCCCCTACACCGGAATCGGAATGACCGCAGTACCCTCTTCTCGCCCTTCACTCAGGCGACTCAGCCGGTTCGACCGCGAACTCTGGAATCGGTTTGTCGCGATTGCTCAGCCCTACTGGTTCCCAACCGGGCCAAATCAGGGCAAGCTGTTTTTCCTGCTGCTGGCGCTGCTGATTGTGTTTCTGTTTGCGCTGCTGTTTTTGCTGGTGAGCGCCTCGGTATTCTTGCTCAACGCCCTGGTTCCGACCTTCATGAATGAAACGGCTCAGGGGTTGACTGGCTTGATCAGCGGGATCATCAATTCTCCTGCTGTGGCGATTGTAGGCGCAGCGCTGGTGATTCCGGCGATCGCGTTTTTTCTGGCGCGGCGCTCGCTGCAATCGCGCTGGCAGCAGTGGCTGTTTTTGAGTTTGCTTTTGTTTTTGTCGCTCTCGGTCAGCGGCATGAACGTGCTGATTAGCTATGTAGGCAACTTCTTTACCACCGCCCTTTCAGAGCGCGATGCCCCAACTTTCTGGCGGTTTTTCTTCGTCTATGCAGGCGTATTTGCAGTTGCCACGCCCTTTGTAGTGTTCTTTAGCTTTGTTCAGGATTTGCTGGGCCTGCGCTGGCGAGATTGGATGACCCAGAGCTTTTTGGGCCAATATTTTCACAGCCGCGCCTACTACGAAATCAACTTTGAAGACGACATCGACAACCCGGACCAGCGGATTTCGGAAGATATCAAGTCTTTTACAACCACTAGCCTCAGCTTTTTGCTGCTGCTGCTGGGCTCGGTGATTGACGTGATTTCGTTCACGGGCATCCTCTGGTCAATCTCTCAGTTTCTGGCGGTGTTTCTGCTGGGCTACGCGGTGTTTGGCACCTTAGTTGCAGCCTGGTTTGGCAAACGGCTGATCACGCTCAACTTCAACCAGCTGAAGCGCGAGGCCGACTTCCGCTATGGGCTGGTGCATGTGCGCGACAACGCCGAGTCAATTGCCTTCTACCAGGGGGAAGCGCAGGAACGCAACCAGCTGGGCCGCCGGTTTGTGGAAGTGTTGCGCAACTTCCGATTTTTGATTGGCTGGCAGCGAAACCTGCTGTTTTTCCGCACGCCCTACCGCTACGCCACCTTTCTGCTGCCCTCAGTGATTTTGGCACCGCTCTATTTTGCCGAGCAGATCAAATTCGGCGACATTTCCCAGGCCGGATTTGCCTTCACGCAAATTTTTGAAGCCTTTGCCCTGGTGGTGCTGCAAATCACTCAACTCAGCGCCTTTGCCGCTGGGGTCAACCGTTTGGGCACCTTCAAAGACGCCCTGGACGCCCAGGATCAGCCGCCTCCCCCCGAGCTCTCGGCAATTGAAACCACGGAAGCATCCCAGCTGGGGCTCGATCAGGTGTCTCTGGCGACGCCAAAGGGCCAGCGCACCCTGCTGCAAGATATTTCCCTGACGCTGCAACCCCAGCAGAGCCTGGTAATTGTTGGCCAAAGCGGTGTGGGCAAAAGCTCGCTGCTGCGCGCGATTGCCGGACTCTGGAATACGGGCAGCGGCAAAATTACCCGACCGGGTTTAGAGGAAATGCTGTTTCTGCCCCAGCGACCCTACATGGTGTTGGGCAGCCTGCGCGACCAGTTGCTTTACCCCAACCTGGCCAAAGACACGCCCGAAGAGCAGCTTCAAGCAGCGCTCAACCAGGCCAATTTAGCCGATTTGCCTGAGCGGGTGGGCGGCTTTGACATAGAGCTCGACTGGGCCGATGTTCTGTCTCTGGGTGAACAGCAGCGGCTCGCCTTTGCCCGTCTGCTCCTGACTCAGCCGCGCTATGCCATCCTTGATGAGGCCACCAGCGCTCTGGATCTGGCCAACGAACGCCAGCTCTACGACAAGCTGCGGGAACTAGGCACCACCTACGTCAGCGTTGGCCATCGCACCACGCTGCTGAAATACCACGATTTTGTGCTGGAGCTGAAGCCCGACAGCTGGAAGCTGACGCCAATTCAAGACTACGTGGTGAGCGAAGAAGCGTTTGCCTGACGAGAAACCTTGGACCTAGGCGGCAGTTTCGGGGTCTTCCCTGATCAACAGCAGCTTCAGGCCCATAACCGCAAACCCAACAGCAGCAATGGCCTTGAGCCAAACCAGCGGCAGAATTTGCGAGATCCCCTCACCCAGTAAAACGCCCAGCAGGCTGGCTAACAGCAGCGCGGCTGAACTACCAAAAAACACGGCCTTGAGGGATTTGCTGCTGCCGCTGAGCGCAATTGCGGCCAGCTGGCTTTTGTCTCCTAGCTCAGAAATAAACACCATGACAAAGCTCAGTCCAACCAGATGCCAGTCCATAGCCATTTCCTAATTTGCCGTGTTTTAAATTTGTTCGAATTTTTCAACGGATGTAGAGTGCGGGTGCAAAGCGCGATGGAACGCTGGGTAGACAGCGCCAGCCACACCGGTCGGTCCGGGTTTCCCGTTCTAGAGGCTCTAGAGCTGCGCGATTTCCCAGAACAGCTGGGCCGAAACCAGCAGCAGCAAAATCCCAGCCGCCGTTTCTAGGGTTCTGGGCGAAACTTGCTTGGCCAACCAGGAGCCGAGCCAGACTCCCAGCAGGCTAGTGGCGACCAGCGCCGTACCCGCCCCAGCAAACACAGTCCAGGGAGCATGGGACTCGGCGGCCATTAGCAGGGTCGTGACCTGGGTCTTGTCGCCCAGTTCGGCCAGGAAAATCGTCAAGAAGGTCGAGAAGAAGATTTTGAATGCAGCAGATTTGCCAGAAGCCTGCTCGTCTGGTGCTGCTGCTGCGCTTTCGAGCCGGTCGGTTGCGGAGGTTGTGTTGGCCTGTAGTATATTGGCCTGTGGTGCGCTGGCCTGTACTGCACCGACTAGCGGCATCGTTTCAGCCGCCACAAGGACCGAGGACTCTTCCACAAGCGGTCTGGGTGAAATGGGGGATCGTTGGTTCACAGCTCTCAAAGGTGACAAGCACTTTTCATATTCCTTTCATTTTATCCCCAGACCCGACCTGAAAAGCAAGCCCCTATAACCCAATTTCGCGCTCAAACCGCAGGAGTTCAAGGCTGCGATCGCCATAGACCCCTTCAATTTGCTGGCGGCAGCAGTCGATTGCAAAATCGTTCAGCTCGCTGGCCTCAATGCCGTAGAGGTCGTGAAATACCTCGGCTTCCACTCGGCAGAACCGGGGGCGCTGGTCATAAATGCGGCATTCGCGAGTGGCCCGATCATAGTTGATGCACCAGCCATCCTCACCCACCAGGCTGAGATACAGCCCCAGTTCTTCCGGCGAAAGATAGCTGTCTAGATCGGGACGATCAGCCGGATCGAGCTGACAGCAAGCTCCACATTGTTTCATACAGCGCCAGGTGGCCATAGATGTTCCCCTTAGGGCAGAAAGTTGGGCTGATTGCCCGATGGATATTCAGCCTCCCCTACTTTAGCGATTCGACTGTCACTTCGCCTGCATGAGCCCCAGTTGGAGCAAGTTGAGCAGCAATTTGGGCAGCAATTTGGCTGCCAGAATTTTGTGCAGAGATGCAAACCCTTAACAGGTAGAATAAGATTCGGATATCGTTATCTAAAGCACACATATTAAACCTCGCGGATTCATTGGGAGGAGCCATGGACTTCTTATCTGGTTTGGGAGCCATTAACTGGGAGACCATTGCCCAGTTGGTCATGCTGGCACTAATTGTTGTTGCAGGTCCAGCCGTGATTTTTGTGCTGGCGTTCCGGGGCGGCGATCTGTAGGCTGTTGTCGTCCGTTTCAACGGCTAGAAAGCAGCAGAAGAGAGCAGTCCGGCGCAAGTAGATCCAGAAGGTTGAGACGCAAAAAATCGATAGAAAGTCTAGATTAGTTGGATGCGAGGCTAAGCTTAGCGACGAGGGGATGCTTAGAGGGGCAGAACTCAGTCCTTTTCAGTCCGCCAATCGGGCTGAATTTAGGCATACAGCTAGTCTGGACTTTCTGTTGGCTTCTTTGCTTGGAGCAGCTGCCCCCGTTTTTACTTTGGCTCGTTTTCGCACCGGCTCGTTTTTGCATTGGGATATGTTTAGAATTCAGCACTCAAGAGCCCCTATCTCAAGAGGCAGTATTCTCAAGGCTCACTATCTAAGATCCACCATCAAGGCTAGGGTAAAAAACTCTAGCCTTTAGATCGTTATCAATTCCTGACAGAAGCTAGGGAGTTCTATTGAGATCGTAGATCGTTGCTTGAGCTGCTGAGTAGGATGATAATTCCTGCATTTCATCCGATTTCGATGCCCTGTCCGCATTCGATCTGCTGTAAATTTCCCAGAGGAAATCGGTTCCTGTCTGAATTGACTAATGCTAGAATGTAACCGATTTAACAGCGCAGCTTTGGCAATCCTTCACTGGATTACGTTTATTTAACTCCTGCATTAATTTAATTAGAGATTTTTATGCCTACAAAATATTTTAGGCTATTCACCGTCTGATTTTGTAGGATTTTGATGTTTGTAGGATTTTGATGACAGTCGCGTCGAGGGCTTGCCGTGACCAGTTCTGCTACTCTTCCATCTCTTCTCTCCTTTCGTCCGTTCGATGACAATAGTCGCCTGCGGCTATTTTCTGGCTCTGCAAATGCGCCGTTAGCGCAAGAGGTGGCTCGCTATTTGGGTATGGATCTCGGGCCGATGGTCCGGAAGCGCTTTGCAGACGGCGAGATCTATATCCAAATTCAAGAGTCGATTCGGGGCTGCGATGTCTATTTAATGCAGCCAACCTGCTTTCCGGTTAACGATCATCTGATGGAGCTGCTGATCATGATCGACGCCTGCCGTCGAGCCTCAGCTCGCCAGATTACCGCCGTCATTCCCTACTACGGTTATGCTCGGGCCGATCGTAAGACCGCTGGACGCGAATCTATCACCGCCAAGCTGGTGGCCAATCTGATTACCCAGGCTGGAGCCAACCGGGTCCTCGCCATGGATCTCCATTCAGCTCAGATCCAAGGTTATTTTGATATTCCCTTTGACCATGTGTACGGTTCACCCGTCCTGTTTGACTACCTGCTGAGCAAAAACCTCAGCGATATTGTCGTAGTGTCGCCCGATGTCGGCGGTGTTGCTCGCGCCCGCGCCTTTGCCAAAAAGCTGAACGATGCCCCGCTGGCAATTATCGACAAGCGGCGACAGGCCCACAACGTGGCAGAAGTGATGAACGTAATCGGCGACGTGTCGGGCAAAACTGCCGTCCTGGTTGACGACATGATCGATACGGCTGGCACAATCTGTGAAGGAGCCAGGCTGCTGCGCAAGGAAGGTGCTAGGCAGGTTTATGCTTGTGTCACCCATCCCGTCTTCTCTCCGCCCGCCGTTGAGCGGCTCTCTGCCGGTCTATTTGAAGAGGTGATTGTCACCAACACGATTCCGATGCCCGAAGACCGCCAGTTCCGTCAGCTTACGGTGCTATCGGTGGCCAACCTGCTCGGCGAAGCCATCTGGCGAATTCACGAAGACAGCTCAGTCAGCAGTATGTTCCGCTAGTCAACGCTGCATAACGGCCAATAGAATCAAAGGCGCGACCGGTCCGCGAGCTGGATCGATTTGGCTTTCAGCTGAGTTTCTGGTAGCTAGTCTGGTAGCTAGTCTGGCCACTGCTATATCACCAGAGCCTGGGTGAGGCTGCTGATCGAAGCCTCTACTTGACCAATTCTCATCAGAGCGTCACTGCGCTCCTGCCAGGCTGTGTAGTCGTTGGCTTGGAGTTTGATGGCCTGATTAAAGCTGAGCAGGGCCGCCCTGTAATGCTTGAGCTGCACCAGCACCCGTCCCCGGCTACGCCAGCATCGAGCTGAACCGCTCTGAAATTTTAGCGCCTGGTTATAGCTTTTCAGGGCTGCCTGGTAGTAGCCCATTTGCTCTAATGCCATCCCCTGGTTATACCAGACCTGCGGCTGGCACGGGTTGAGCCTCAGCGCTTTCTGGTAGCTGACGGCAGCTTGGCGATATTGTTTTAGCTGAAGCAAGGCGCTGCCCCGGTCGCTCCAGGCTTCGGGACGGTCGGCACGAATTTGCAGAGCCTGATCGAAGCTCTGGATCGCCGCCAGAAACTGCTGGGTGCGCAAGAAGGCAACTCCCCGCAGCAGCAGGGCCGGGTAAAGTTGGGAATTGATGGCCAAAGCCCGCTCAAAGTTATGGATAGCTTCTCCGTAGTCGGCCTGCTGGAGGCGAACAATTCCTCGGGCCGTCCATACAGAAGCCAGAGACGGGTCGAATTGCAGAGCCAGATCGTAGCTGTTCAGTGCCTCCGCCTGGAGATTCAGCCGACGCAGGGCGTTGCCACGGTGCCACCAGGCAAGGGGCTGATTGGCTTCTAGATCGAGACTTTGATCAAAGCTGGCCACCGCTGCTTCAGGCTGGTTAAGTTGCAGTAACGCGATACCGCGATAGAGCCAGGCTGCATCCGGTTCAGCGCTATGTTTGAGCGCTCGATCTAGCGTATCCAGGGCAGCTTGAGTTTGGCCAAGTTGCAGCAGCACGGCCCCTTGGTGCAGCAGTGCCTCGGGCTGTTGGGGCTGTTGGGTTAACACTTGGGTAAAACAATGGGCGGCAGTCTGCCATTGCTGCATTTGTTCCAGCAGCAGCCCCCGATTGAGCCAGGCTTCGACGTGATCGGGCTGTAGAGCCACGACTCGGGCAAAACTGAGGGCAGCGGTTTGGAACTGGTTGAGGTGGGCGCAGGCAAATCCCCGCCAGTACCAGGCTGCAACAATCGCGCTGTTTGATTCGGGCTGGGCCTGGATCACCTGGTCAAACCCAGCCAGGGCGGCTCGACAAATCTCCGGCTGCTGAAGCTGAAGCTGGAGCGCTTTGGCGTAGCTAGTGATCGCCGCCTCCCAATGTTCGAGCTGCAGCAGCACAGCCCCTTGTTCTAGCCAGGTTTGGGCCTCCTGGGGAGCAAGCTGGAGGGCGCGTTCGTAGCTGGCCAGGGCCTGATTGTAGCGCTCTAGCTGGCTTAAGGTTTTGCCGCGCTGATGCCAGACTTCGGGCCGGTCAGGCTGAAGCTGCAACGCCCGGTCGCAGCTGACCAGAGCCTCCGCATGGCGATCCATGTCGGCCAGAACAGTGGCCCGGTTAAACCAGGCCTGGCTGAGCTGGGGGTTTTGGTGCAGCGCCTGATCATAACTGCCTAGGGCATCCCCATAGCGTCGGAGTTGTCTGAGGGCCACCCCCCGATTGTTCCAGGCAGCCGGATTGGCCGGATTCGCTGCCAGTGCCCGGTCGTAGCTGAGTACCGCCGCTTCAAAGTCACCCAGTTCGGCCAGAGCATAGCCCCGGTCGTACCAGGCAGTTGCTTTGTCGGGCTGGAGGGTCAGGGCCTGATCGTAGCTGGCCACCGCCTCTGGATAATTGCCTAGCTCCGCCAACACACAGCCCCGGTTATACCAGGCTTCGGGAAAATTGGGCTTGAGTCTCAGGGCCTGCTCGTAGCTGGAAGCGGCTGCTTCGTGGTTTTGCAGTCGGCGCAGCGCCACCCCACGGTTATACCAGGCCACCGGATCGTTAGCCCGCAGCCGCAGCATTTGATTATAGCCTTCTACCACTTCGCTAAAGCGGCCCAACCGGTCCAGGACATAGCAGTAGTTTTGCCAAGTTTTTCGCTCGTTGGGCTGGGCCTGTAGCGCCTGTCGGTAGCTAAACACAGCCTTCTCCCATTCCTCAGCTTGCAGCATCGCGTCGCCCCGTTCGCGCCAGTGCCGGTGGCTGAGCTGGTGCATCACGTTATCAACAGCATCAGGAACAGGGTCAGAAACCGGAGCCTGAGTCGTTCTCTGTCCGATGGGCCTGGGTTGTCCAGAGGTCGGCGCAGCTTGCGCCCCCCGCCAGGGCTGGCTGTGAAGCGGCTCGGAAACAGGTGGCGTGCTTGGAGTTGGCGGGCGCTCTAGGGGCGTTTCGCTATCCCAGATATCTTGTTCAAGTTCCTGTTCAAGTTCCTGTTCAAGTTTCATGTTGCGCATCACAGGGCCACTAAAAGAGAGCTGGTACAACTAGAGCAAACCGTCACACCCGCTGTTGACCCATCCTACAGAGGCCTGTTGCAAAACTCAGGGGAAACTGGCTTGACTTTGCACAAAGCTTATTAATTGGCCGCGTCGGGCGCGTTAAGAAAGCCATTTCTTTATTAAGTTTATTTAAAGCAGGGGGCAAAGCACGGATCTCGTGAAAAGCAGTGCGGCTTGCTTGCTCCAATAAATCAAGGTCGGTGAATCAGGGTGAGGCGATTTGTTCTGGGTCGCGATTGTCCTAATCGCCCTGCTCAGTACATCGTTTCAGGCACGTTTAAGGCTAAATTCTTAAGGTGGAACAGAATTCAAAGGAGACTGACATGACCGCAGGACCCGATCCCGTCAAAGTGATGAAACAAGAAGTGGGCCGAGCCGCTGCCAATCGGGTGCAGTCGGGCACCATTGTCGGACTGGGAACCGGTTCTACAACCGCATTTGCCATCCAGTTTCTGGGCGAGCGGCTACAGTCGGGCGAGCTGAAGGATATCAAAGGAGTGCCCACCTCGTTTCAGGCCTCGGTGCTGGCCAAACAGTACGGCATTCCCCTCACCACCCTGGACGATATCGAGAAAATTGATATCGCGATTGACGGCGCAGACGAAGTTGATCCGCAGAAAAACCTGATCAAGGGCGGTGGCGCAGCCCATACCCGCGAGAAGCTGGTCGATAGCCTGGCCGACCTGTTTATTGTGGTGGTAGACAGCACCAAGCTGGTTGACAAGCTGGGTACGACCTTTCCCCTACCGCTGGAAGTGCTGCCCGTCGCGATTGCCCCCGTTACTCGGGCAGTCGAAAAGCTGGGCGGTAAGCCCGAACTGCGCATGGCTGTCAAAAAAGACGGGCCGGTAATTACCGACCAGGGCAACATGATCATCGACGTCACGTTTGGGGCGATCGACAATCCGGCTGAGCTGGAGAAAACCCTCAACAACATTCCGGGCGTGCTAGACAACGGCCTGTTTGTCGGGCTGGCAGACCTGATTCTGATTGGCGAAGTTAAGGACGGCCAGCCCAGCGTGCGCGAATTTTAGCGGACCTCTAGCTTGACTCAGGCAGGCTCAGGCGGGTTTAGAAAACTGGTTGAGGTGGCGCGCCAGCTGTTTGGACTTGAGGCCATATTCAATTGCCTCCAGCACCCTCACCACGCCTGTGGTGTTGATCATCTCGACCGGTCTACCGCTGCGCTGGGCGGCTTGCATTGCCTTATCGGTTAGCTTGTGGCTGGTATAGCCCGTCAAAATCAGGGTGAGGTCAGCCGTAGCAATATGGGCTTCGGTCTGCTCGGCGATCTGGGGACCCGCCTGGGCCGTACACCAGATCAAGGTGACGTTAGCATCGCGCAACCGATTGCGGATGGCGGTTTCGAGCCGGTCATGTCCGCCAAAGATCACGACTTTGCCCTCTAGCTGGCTGTAGGGATTGGGCCGTTTTTCGGAGCTGCGGTGCCGGACTCTGGGCTGGACGTTGGGGGCGTGATCGACCCGAGCCCGGTTTTCCAGGGCTTTGTTGTAGATAAAACCCAGAGTCTGCTCATGACTCCCCCGCAGGCGCGCCACCGGCCCCTCTTCGCTGTGGGTATTGATCTGCACGATCAGAGCATCGACTACCTCTTCCAGAGCGTTGATGGCCTTGAGGTCGTGGATATGGGCGCGAATCGCAATCGCGGCATCGGTGGCGCTGAAGAAGTCTGTTTGCTCAGAAATCATTTCCAGCAGGTCTACCTTGAGCGCCTGCCGCCAATGGTTAGTTTGGGCCGTCAGCTGCTCGTCAAGCAGTCGCTCCTCCTGGAGCAAAATCTGCCGATCTACCGTTTGGGCCGCCAGCACTGGGGCATCGGCTAGGCGCTGGCGCAGGTCGGCAGCCTTGTCTTCCAGCTTAGTGCGAGTAGCACTTTCAGAACAATCGGCCTCGTTGAGCTGCCGGAGCATGGCTTCAACCTGTTCCAACAGCGGTGTTAGTCGCGCCTGAATTTTACTAGCTTCAGCCTGAATTCGGGTTTCTCGTTCCTGCTGAAGCCGTTTTTCGACCAATTCAACTTTGGCTAATGATAGTAAATCTTGAACTGAGTTTTCTAAATCATCTAGCTCTGAGCTGTCCATAAAGGCACTATCCATAAAACTGGCCATATGAGTGATGGGTGAAACAAGTTACCGAAACCACAGATCGGGGAACCAAGTCTCGGCTCACTGGCTTGGCAGGATAACTCAAACCGCCCCATAGAGATCCAGAACCGACCAGTAATTAATGTACTTAATCGAGGAGTAATTGAGGAGCTAGATTGCCGGGTATCAGCTTGCTTGATAGCCGCTTGCTTGGTATCAGCTTGCTACAGCAATCGTTGGAAACTTGAACAGGGGCAGTGTCTTAGCGTAGGGGTACTCCCTTTTCGGATTTAGCTGTCAACGCTGTAGGCATGCTCTCTACCTATTGAATTAGAGTAAATTGCACTTTACAGAGAGATTCGCTACTTTTAGTATGACCAGCATCCAGTCTAGGCTAGACAGGTCTGTGTCAGGTTCTCTACCGGGTTCTACAGGTTTGTGGAGTTGACTCGCTGGGTTTTACTGATTCCGATCAGCAATTCTCTGAATTCTGTTGATCAAACCATGGTCTGATTGGTGTAATCCGCCTGAATGGCTACACCGTATTCAAACCGCCCCAGCCCAGCCAGTTCGACTAAACCAGTTCGGCTAAACCAGCTCGGCTAAACCACTCAACCGAACCAACACCCTTCACCTCCTTATTCCCATTCCTTAGTCTTCCAGTTCCAACTGCGCCCCCCTATGCAATACCGAAGATTTGGCCGCACAGAGCTAGCGATGCCGATGTTTTCCTGTGGCGGTATGCGCTACCAATACAAATGGCAGGACGTACCACTGGCACAAATTCCAGCCGAGAATCAGACCAATCTAGAGGCAATTATCCAGCGGGCAATCGAGCTTGGCATCACCCACATCGAGACGGCCAGAGGCTACGGCAGTTCCGAACTCCAGCTGGGTCAGATTCTGCCTCGGTTGCCCCGCGAAAAGCTGATCGTTCAAACCAAGGTCGCTCCGGTTGAGACAGCCAGGGAGTTTCGCCAGACGTTTGAACAGTCGCTACAAAACCTCGGCCTAGACCACGTAGATCTACTGGGACTACACGGCGTCAATACACCAGAATTACTTGATTATAGCCTTCGAGAGGACGGCTGTCTGGAGATAGCCCGTCAACTTCAGGTCGAGGGAAAGGTGCGTCACATCGGCTTTTCGACCCACGCTTCCCTGGATGTGATTCTCAAAGCGATTGAATCCGACGGTTTCGACTATGTAAACTTGCATTGGTACTACATCAATCAGCTCAACTGGCCCGCCATTGAAGCCGCCACCCGTCGCGACATGGGGGTGTTTATTATCAGCCCATCTAACAAGGGCGGCCTGCTCTACCAGCCCTCCCAGCGGCTGATCGACCTCTGCGCCCCGCTCAGTCCGCTGGTGTTCAACGATTTATTCTGCCTCAGCCATCCCCAAATCCATACCCTCAGCCTGGGGGCAGCGCGGCCCAGCGACTTCGACGAGCACTTGAAAACCCTGGATCTGCTCGACCAGGCCGCCGAACTGCTCCCCCCGATTGTGCAGCGGCTTGAGCAGGCTGCCGCAGAGCGCCTGGGTGAAGCCTGGCTGCGCACCTGGCAGATTGGTCTGCCCCAGCCCGAGCAGACGCCAGGCCAGATCAATATTCCGGTGATTCTGTGGCTGCGCAATCTGGCTCTGGCCTACGACATGGTGGACTACGGCAAAATGCGCTATAACCTGCTGGGCAGCGCTGGCCACTGGTTCCCCGGTCGGCGGGCCACAGAGCTAGACCAGCTAGACCTCTACCCCTGTCTGGCCAACAGTCCCCACGCCGACCGGATTCCACTGCTGCTGCGGCAGGCCGACCAACTGCTGGCAGGCGAGACAGTAAAGCGGCTCTCCCAAAGCGATTAATTTTCAGAGCAGGGCAGCTAGAGGGGAAGGAGACGGCTTACAATCAGGAAGCTGTAACAGAGTGTCCTAAAGCGCTTGGGGCCAGCGCACCCGGTAAGCCTGCCAAGTTGCTGAGTGAATGGGGGTCGCGGCTGCGAGCTTTTCAGGCCCCAGAGTTTCCTATGAATATTGTCTTGACCCTTGGCATCGTTGTCCTTGCTCTGATCTGCTTTATCGTCGAGTGGTTTCCAATTGACATCACAGCAATTGGGGTGATGGTAGCGCTGATGGTGCTGGGCCTGGTAACGCCCGAAGAAGGTATTTCTGGGTTTGGCAATTCGGCCACCATTACGGTGATGGCCATGTTTATTCTGAGTGCTGGCATTGCCCGTACGGGCGTGATTCAGGTCTTGACCGACCTGTTCGTGAAATGGGGAGGCAGCAAGCAGCCGCGACAGATTCTAGTCATGGGCGGAATTGTCGGGTCG
>JBJTUI010000068.1:0-4946 GCA_046080625.1 Elainella sp.
GCCGCTATATTCGTGAGCAAGAAGCATCTGACCAAAGTGGACGGTTTTAATTAACCCACAGATACCTTCAGCGAAAGCCATCCGCCCTTGGGGCGGTCACATTCATCAAGCCACCAGCTTCGCTGGGGGTGTCTGACTGCATTCTTTAATTTGCCCCAGGAGCTAGCAACACTCTATTTGAGGAGATCTTCAAACTGTTTTTCCCAGCTCTCGTGATTTCCCTTGGCCACCTGCACAATCGGCGACAGCCCCACCAGAGTGTTCACGGTTGAGTTGATCCAGGACAGGGGAAAGCGCAGCGGACGTTCAATATCTAGAAACAGAACAACCCGGTAGTCGTTGGTGTCGTTCCAGACCTCGTGGGGAAAGGTGTCATCAAAAATCAGGCTCTTGCCTTCTTCCCAGTAGGCCACCTGATCGGCCACCCGAATCCGGCAGTTCTCCTGGGGCTGGGGCACCTTCAGACCCAGGTGATAGCGGATGATCCCCTTGTGTTTGCCGCGATGCAAAGGGATATGTTTGCCGGGGGCCAGAATCGAAAAGAAGGCCACCTTCAGGCCCGGAATTTGATCCAGCAGCTTCACGGTTTCGGGACAGCGCTCGCAGTTTTTTTGGGACTTATAGCCAAAGGCGCAAAAGAAAAAGGTCTTCCAGCGGTCATCGTCGGCAATATTGCCCTGACGGGGCGAAATATCCTGAAAGTTGGGCAGCGCCTCAGCATAGGGCATCAACTGATCCAGCTCTTGCCGAATCACCTGCCAGTTGGCCTCCAGATTATAGGCCCAGGGAAACTGGTCGTTGCTGAAAAAGACCGAATCTCCAACTTTGGAATATTTGGGCACCAGGCTTTCCAGATAGCGGACCAGCTTGCCTACCCAGCCCTGATCTGGCGAAAACTGTTCGGCCCGAGCTGCCATACCTTGTTCTGTCATAACTGTATTCTCCGACTCCACTCACACCTGAACCGATCGGGTCCATAAAGCACCCCTATTGTAAAAGCAATTGGGCTGGTCAGCCGCTGGGCAGTGGCAGTTGGGCTAACTGGACTCGTTAACAACACTACCTGATGCAACTCCGGGCCAGCCAATTCTCCAATTCGCAATCGACGCCCTGACCGATCTGCGATAATGGCTTCTGCGATAATGGCTAGCGGGTCTGCGCCTGTTTGCTTGCTACGCTCGCCTTTTATCTCTATCCTCTGTTCACCCCTCCTGTCTCCCCCGCCATGAATGCTGTTTTGCCGCCCCTGCTGCTTCTAGATCGCCTGCTGCAAGACTGGCTGCTGGAGGATATTGGTCGGGGAGATCGCACCACCCAGGGCCTGTTTGCCACAGCGGATCTGGCCGCACCAGCCCCAGTGGGTCAGGCCCGCTGGATCGTCAAGGAGGCTGGGATTGTGGCCGGGCTGCCGATTGCGGCCAGAGTATTTGCCCTGCTAGATCCGGCGATGCGGTTCACGGCGGAGGTGGCGGAGGGTGAGTGGTGTGAACCGGGTCAGGTGATTGCCGAGATTGGGGGCAGGCTGGATGCCCTGCTGACCGGCGAGCGGGTGGCCCTAAATTTAGCGATGCGGCTGAGCGGGATTGCCACCACCACCCACCGCTACGCAGCGCAGATCGCCGACCTGCCCGCCCAGCTAGTCGATACGCGCAAAACCACACCGGGTCTGAGAATTTTAGAGAAATACGCCGTTCAGGTGGGCGGGGCTACGAATCACCGCATGGGCTTAGACGATGGCGTGATGATTAAAGACAATCATATTGCGGCGGCAGGGGGAATTGGCAAAGCAATTACCATAATCCGCCAGCGCATACCCTACCCGCTGACGATTGAAGTCGAGACGGAAACCCTGGAGCAGGTGAAGCAGGCATTGCAGCACGGGGCGGATATTATCATGCTGGACAACATGTCGGTTGATCAGATGAAGCAGGCCGTGGCGATAATTCGCACTACAAATGAGCGAATCAAAATCGAAGCTTCAGGGAACATCACGCTAAACACCATCCGGGCGGTTGCCGAAACCGGAGTAGACTACATCTCCAGCAGCGCCCCGATTACCCGATCTACCTGGCTAGATCTGAGTATGCGCATCCAGGCTGATAATCCTAGCGAACGCCCCTAGCGAACAGTCCTAGCGAACGCCCCTAGCGAATACCTTAGCGAACACCCATGAGCAATCCAGAATGGACAGGCCGCCATCCGGCAAAAGACCAGCTCCGGGCTGAGGTTTGGGCCAGGCTAGAGGCTCAGCGGGTCGCGGTGGGCAATCCGGTCGGACATATCCCCAACTTTGTCGGCGCGGCAGCAGCAGCAGCCCGGTTGGCCAGTCTACCGATCTGGCAGCAGGCCCAGGTGATTAAGTGCAACCCGGACAAATCCCAGCTGCCGGTACGGTTGCGGGCTTTGCAGGACGGCAAGCGGCTCTATATGGCGGTGCCGCGTCTCACCCATCAGGATTGCTTTGTGGAATTGCTGGCCGCCGACTTGCAGGAGCGGGGCATTGAGCTGGCCGAGGCCGCCCCTGCTAAACAGGCCGTGAGTCTGGGCAGACGGGTGAGCTTCAGCCAGATGCAGCCGATTGACTTGGCGCTGGTGGGCTGTGTGGCCGTGAGTCTGGCGGGCGGACGCACCGGCAAGGGAGCCGGGTTTGCCGATCTGGAGCTGGCGATGCTGCGTCAGTTGGGGCTGGTGCAGGCCGAAACCCCGATTGCTACGACGGTGCATGAGCTGCAAATCGTCCCCGCCGAGCAGCTGCCGATGGAACCCCACGACTGGGCCTTGAGCTGAGTCATCACCCCCGAGCGGGCCATCCCCACCTACACCAGCCACCGCCAGCCCACGGGACTCGACTGGGACGCCATCCGGCCTGACCAGTACCGCCAGATTCCAATTCTGCGCAGCGACGAAATACGTCTGGCCAACCGCCAGCGGGAACCCTGAAGACACTGACTGTTGTTTACTGACTGTTCTCTATCATCAGGAGTGTCTACCATGCCGACTACTGCAATTAGCGCTCAGCTGAGCCAGACCGACCGCGAAGCCGTGATGGCGGCGATTGCCACGATCCGGGCTAAGCTGCCGTTTCTGATCGACCTGACTGCCGACGACCGCAAAGCCTTGCCCAAGATGGGCGACAAGAGCCGCGCCTTTGTCAGCAAAGCCCTGGAGGTGGCCACCCAGAACCCCGACTTTCTGCCGCGCTCGTTCGACGTGGCGGAACTGCAAAAAGACGTGCAGCTGTTTGAATCGCTCTACCCGGTGTTGATGGCCCTGACCCAGCTTCAGGATCTGGTGGACGATACCTGTATGGCTGTGGGTAGCGAAGCCTATGCGGCGGCCCTGCAAGTCTATACCTACGCTAAGGCCAGCGGCGAAGGCACCGGTCTGGAGACGGCGGTGGAGGAACTGGGGCTGCGATTTGCCCGCAAGTCGCGCCGACCCAAAGCCCGGACGATTAGCGCCTAGCCTAAACCGGAAAGCCTGCGCCCTTGAGCTGCGGCACTGCGGCCCGGAGGTGAATTCTTGCAGCAGTTTGCTGAGCGATTCGACTTCTGGGCCTGATTATTTGAGGTCTGGGTTGAATGATTTGAGTTAAAAGCTCAAAAGATGGTGCAAAAAGATGGAGTAGTTGAGCCCTGGAGTTGAAGCCTTGAGCAAAACCTGTTGGGAATCAGGATCGGGTGGCAATTTATCTTAGATCTGGATGAAAGCTCGCGCAAACCGGCAAAGGCGTTGCGGCGCGGGCTCAGATCTTTTATGGTCAAGGTAGCGATGGCGCGGGCTGAGAGGGGAATTGCAGATGCAGCTTGAAGACTATTTTGAAACGGTGGGCGAAGATGATATCCGGATCAAAGGGCACCGGATTGGCATCGACGATGTTGTGAACTACTACCTACAGGGCTACAGTCCTGAGCAAATCCTGACCGAATTGCCCTCGCTCAACCTGGAGAAGATCTACGCCACCCTCACCTACTATCTGCACAACCGCACCGCAGTTGATGCCTATTTGCAGCGGCTGAACGATTGGCGCGAGCAGCATTATCAGGCAGGGCAATCGCAGGAGCAGTCGCCCGTGGGACAGCGGCTCAGGGCGCTAAAAGCTGAGCGGGCACGACAGCAGGCCAGTCTGGCATGAAGATTCGGTTTCTGCTGGATGAAAACCTGTCTCCTAAACTCAAGGTGGCGCTGCTGCGGGTTGACTCAGCCGTCGATGTTTTGAGAGTGGGCGATCCAGAAATGCCTGCTTTGGGGACAGCCGACCCAGAAATTCTGCGCTATCTCGAACTGACTCAGCGTCTGCTGGTGACAGACAACCGCAAAAGTATGCCGGGACATTTGGCAGAGCACTGGGCCGCAGGAGGGCAAATCTGGGGATTGATTTGGCTGCGCCCCACGGTCTCGATTCGCCAGTGGGCAGAAGATTTGTACCTGATCTGGCAAGCAACAGAGGCCGAAGAATGGATCAATCGGGTTGATTGGATTCCGTTTTAGAGACAGTCGGGCTGAGACAGCGAGCAACCGAGCTTATAAAGTGTCAATGCTGGAGCATTTGGGCGAAAATTGGGCTAAAACTGAGGCAGTGATTCCCCCATCGCAGCAAATCCCTATGTCTACCCAGCGACTCAACCAGATTGAACAACAGCTTACGTTATTGCAGGAACAGCTTGCGGGTGTAGAAGAGGCAAAAATACTGGCTCGACCAGAAGATAAAGTGCTGTTGGAACAGCGGATTAGGAAACTAAAGCAAGAGATTCGCCCGATTGAAGAAGAATACTGGCAAACGGCGGCTAGCTCGGCCAATCAGTTAGAGATCCCGGAAGCCGAGGCCGAAGTTGCGGTTGGAGAAATTGTCGAGGCGGTGACGCAGATTGAAGCCTACCCCGTTCCGGCCTATTCGGCTGAGATCTTGCAGCTCCTGCGCCAGATTCGCGACAAGCTGAATCAAC
>JBJTUI010000069.1:0-4563 GCA_046080625.1 Elainella sp.
CGCTGGGAGCCGGTTTTACTGATCGGCTTAATGCCGATGCCCGCATACAGGGGAATTTGCTTTTTGCCATGTTCGGGCGTGGCCGGAATCAGCTCTTCGTTCAGGAGTTTGATCAGCTTGGTGCCAATTTCGCTGCCCTGCTTCCACTCAATGCCCAGGTAGATGTCTTCGGTGTTTTCCCGATAGACGATCAGGTCCAGCTTTTCGGGCGTTTTGTGGGGCGAGGGGGTGCCAGCGTAGTATTTACAGGGCCGGATGAAGGCATAGAGATCGAAGATTTGCCGGAGGGCGACGTTGAGCGAGCGAATGCCGCCGCCGATGGGTGTGGTCAGGGGGCCTTTGATTGCGACCCCATATTCCTGAATTGCGGTCAGGGTATCCTCGGGCAAATATTGGTAGGTGCCATAGAGCTCACAGGCTTCATCGCCCGCGTAGATCTTGAACCAGACAATTTTGCGCTGTCCCCCATAGGCTTTTTCAACGGCAGCATCAAACACGAGCTGGGCCGCAGGCCAAATATCGCCCCCCGTCCCATCTCCTCGAATAAAGGGAATAATGGGGTCATCCGGCACCACAGGCTCGCCCTGGGTGAACGTAATTTTAGAGCCAGTCGTGGGGGGAGAAATTTTATCGTACATCCTGTGGCAGTTCCTCTTTCAGCACAACAGTTCAGAAGTAGATTATCGGATCTCTCAGGCCAGAATCACTTGTCCTGAACAAAACCTGAGGCCAACTCAGCTTGTCTGGCAACTGGGACTCGCGCCAATCTGGATCGGATTCAGCGTAGAGTCTTGTTGTGAATAATTATTAAACTTTCTGGGTCTACTAAAATAGGGGACGAACAGCCTGAGTCCTCAAGGCCACTCCACATCTGAATTGAGCGCGATTTGAGGAGCTGCTGTCACAATTGGCCTGACCTAATCTTGCTTCAACTCGTCATTCAACCCAACAGGGGTCCCGAGCCAGATGACTGCAAGCAAATGTTCTAAGTGATTCGCATGAAAAATATTTTGATTGTTGATGACGATATTACGCTCAGAACAGCCCTGATCCGCTACCTGCAAAATCGCGGCTATTCGGTGCAGGAGGCGACCTCGGGAACGGAAGCGCTACAGCTGTTTGAACAGGAACCGCCCGATGTCGTGGTTTCGGACGTGATGATGCCAGAAATGGACGGCTGGGAGTTTTGCCGTCGGCTGCGGGCAATGCGCTCGGGCCAGCTGGTGCCGTTTATCTTTCTTTCCAGCCGCAAGGAGGTGGATGACCGCATTCAGGGCCACCAGATCGGGGCAGACGATTACCTGATTAAGCCGTTCGACCCCAAGGAGCTGGTAGCCAAAATCGAAGCCCAGCTGGAGCGGTCGCGCCGCATCCACTCCGAAATCATCCGGCTGATGCAGCAGTCGCATCTGAACCCGCCCGTCCAGGAGCCCCAGCCGCCCGCTCCCCAGCCCCTGCCCCTCACCCCGGCAGAAGAGAAGGTGTTCTGGGAAGTGATCCAGGGCTTCACCAATAAGCAAATTGGCGACCGGCTGTTTGTCAGCCCCCGGACTGTCCAGACCCACCTCAGCAATATTCTCAGCAAGCTCCATCTGGAAAGCCGCTCTCAGCTGATTCGCTATGCCTTTGAGCGGGGCTACCGGCCCCCAATTGAGCCCGTAGAAGAGGAAAATCACTCCTAGCGGACGGGATTTTTCAGGCCAAACCTTACAAAACTTGACAGAGATTGACGATTCCCAACAGGGGCGTGCGTTCTACCCTCTACAATGTAAAGTTGTGTCTTGATCGCCGACTCAGAACGCTCCTGGCGTCGCCATTAAACATGCCTGATATGCCGCCCTCCCAATTTGCCTCAGCCAACTTCCCGACCCAAGGTGCTGATCCCAATCCTGAACCCCTCAATCCTGGAACCCAGGCGGATGGACAGCCTCCGCTAGATGCGGCCCAGTTCATGTCAACCTTTCTGGCGCGCCTCAACTCCGAGTCCCAGAAAAATCAGCTGCAGTTGATTGCCGATCTGTCCGGCTCGGAGGCCGGTCTGGCCGTGCTGATGCGGTTTTTGCAGGAGCGGCTGGCCGCAGCCCCCGCCGGAATCCCCGAGGGCAAGGTTTACCAGACGCTAGTGCAGGCGGCAACGCCCACTGCTGATGCGTTTTTACAGGCCCAGTTTCCCCAGGGAATTGTGCCGCTCAAATCGGAGCGCAGCATTGACTACAGCCCTCTGCAAGCCCTGCTGGCCAAACAGGAGTTTCAGGCGGCGGATCGGCTCACCCTGGAAAAACTCTGCGAGCTGGCAGGCGAACTGGCCCTACAGCGCAAATGGCTCTACTTCACCGAGGTCGGCAGCTTCCCCAACACCGATTTGCAAACCATCAACAGCCTCTGGCTGGTGCATTCTGAAGGCAAGTTTGGCTTCTCGGTGCAGCGCGACCTCTGGCTGGCCGTTGGCAAAAACTGGGAAAAACTCTGGTACCAGATTGGCTGGAAAACGGGTAATAACTGGACCCGCTATCCCCAGGAATTCACCTGGAGTCTGGAGGCTCCCAAAGGCCATCTGCCCCTGTCAAACCAGCTGCGCGGCGTGCGGGTGATTGCGGCCCTGCTGTCCCATCCGGTCTGGGGCTAGAAGCCTGCTCTGGGCAAAAGCACAGCGTCCCGAAACTACAGCTGGCCCATGGCCTGTCCGGCCAGCCAGCCCGTGGTCCAGGCGCTCTGGAAGTTGAAGCCGCCCGTGACGCCATCGATATCGAGCAGTTCCCCGGCCAAGTAGAGATGGGGACAGATCCGGCTCTGCATGGTTTTGAAATCGACCTGGGCCAGACGCACGCCGCCGCAGGTGACAAACTCGTCTTTGAACACCCCCTTGCCGCTGACCCGGTGCTGGCTCTGGTGCAGGGCTGCTACGAGGTTCAGCAGCTCTTGTTTGGACAATTCGGCCCAGCGCCGCTCGGACGGAATGCCGCAGCGGTTGACCAGGTATTGCCAGAGCCTGCGGGGCAGATCGAAGGGGCTGAAGCTGGCCAGCGTCTTCTGGGGCTGCTGTTGTTTCACCTGGAGCAGCTGCTGGCGGGAGAGATCGGGATTCTGATGGGGCAGCCAGTTGATCTGGATTTGGGCCTGGTACTGCTGGTCGTGCAGCAGTCTGGCTCCCCAGGCCGACAGCTTTAGCAGGGCGGGGCCGCTCAGCCCCCAGTGGGTAATCAGGACGGGGCCGGTCTGCTCCAGCGGCTTCTGGTTAGGCAAGATCAGCCGCACCTGGGCTCGGTCTACCGCAACGCCCGCCAGTTCCCGCAGGGCCGAGTCAACAATGTTGAAGGTGAACAGGGAGGGCACCGGCGGCTCCAGATCATGGCCGAGGGTCTGGGCCAGCCGATAGCCCTGGGAACTGCTGCCCGTCGCCAACAGCAGCCGCTGGGCCATCAGCGTTTCATCTGACTTCAGCTGCACCTCAAAGCCGCCCGACCAGGAGCGGATCGCCTGCACCGGGCTACCCGTATAGAGACGGACGCCAGCCTGACGAGCAGCTTGCAGCAGGCAGTCAACAATGGTTTCGGAGCTGTCGCTGGTGGGAAACATCCGGCCATCGGCTTCGGTTTTGAGCCGCACCCCCCGCCGGGCAAACCAATTCACCGTATCGCGGGGCTGAAACCGACTGAAAGCGCCGCGCAGGGCTTTGCCACCCCTGGGATAGTGCTGCACCAGAAGGGCCGGGTCGAAGCAGGCATGGGTGACGTTACAGCGCCCCCCGCCCGAAATTCGCACTTTGCTCAGAGGCTGTCGCGCCTCTAGCAGCGTCACCGCCGCCTGGGGATGGGCCTCGGCACAGGCAATCGCCCCAAAAAAACCGGCTGCACCGCCGCCGACCACTACAACTTGTACCGGCTGCACGATGTCTGCTTTACCAACTCGCCAGAGTTGATTGTATCGTTTGTAGAATTAAGTCGCTGGGTTTGAATGAACCGAGCCGTAATTCACAAAGCTGCACTTTGCAACTGTCTCTAGACTGGGGAGCTGCCCTTAAACCAGTCTGAGCTGCAGCAGAAGCCTGAAGATAGGGAATACTAGCCTATAGGGTGACATCGCTTCTCAAGTTTGGATTTTTCCTAATCGCAAGGAAAGCCCGCTCAAGAATGATGGAACCACACCCAGTACCCTTCGAACTAGCGGAACTTTAGGAAGGTTCGAGCATGTCTTTAGAGAAACTCCAGCCCGCCAATCCTCGTGATGTCAGCGTCTATGCGCCCTACTATCAGGGCCGCAAGCGTAGCGCTCTGCCACTGGCAATTAGTTTGTATCAAACGGGCAACCTGGAAGGCTCGCGCAATATCGAGGGCGGCGAGCGCATTCCCTTTATTGCGACCTGGAGCGTTTCCTCGATTCCCTCTGAATTGACCCGCTGCCGGATGCAGTTTGATGGCAACGCCGAACTCAGCTACGAAGTGATGATGCAGAACTTTGAGTTCGTGGACTGTCTGATTGACGTGCTGTTTACCTTCAAGAGCACCCGCGCCGCCGACTTCTCCCAAACCTTCTACCGCAAGCTGCTGCGTTTGGAGGAATAGG
>JBJTUI010000070.1:0-15148 GCA_046080625.1 Elainella sp.
TTTGATGTCAAACGGATTTTTCAGCGCTTAACCCTCGATCTGCGGGGCTATGAACGCTTTGGTTCAACCTGAAGCGGTTCATCTCCTGGAAATGACTAAATTCCATATCTAGTGGCAACCACGGCAATTCTGGAAGAACCCCAAAAATACTGGCGAGTTGGGCTGGCGTCAGCGATCTGACCAGGGAAATTGGCAGGGGCGATTGGCTAATCGACTGCACATAGGCCGACTCCAGATAGGGCAGGTAGGCCCGGTTCTGGGCCAGATAGGTTTGGAAGAACGCCACGCCCAGCTCCTGAAGATAGGCCTGGGCCAGCCTGGGGTCGGGGCCAACAATTTCGGAGGTCAGGCTGATAATTTCACCCGTCTGGCTGGGGGGCACATCAATAGTAGAGAAGTGGGTGCCGCCCTGAAGCAATACCAGATAACGTTCCGGGGTGTTCAGCCAGGTGAAGGGCTGGATTTGTTCCAGCAGGGCCGGGGCAATTGTGTCGGCGCTGCCGCTGACTAGCATGACCGGAATCTGAATGCTGGCAAAATCTGCCGCTCCCAGCAGGCTGCTGCCAATCGGGTTGATCGCAACAATCGCCTTGACCCGAGGATCGGCCAGATCGGGCAGGGGGCGCGGCAGTTCCTGGGCGCGACACTGGAGCAGCAGCGACAGGTTAAACGATTCGTCTCGGGCGCAGTCGGTAGCCAGCTGCTGAAAATTGATTTTGGCACCAGCCAGAGCCAGAGCTGTGTAGCCGCCAAATGACTGACCAACCACGCCGACCTGATCTAAGTCGAAACGGCCCTGTAGATTGGGGTCCGACTGGTTGAGGCGGGCCAGCTGATCCAGCAAATACTTGATATCCAGGGGCCGGTCGATGAACTCTGAGGGCGTTGCGACTTGACTGGCCGTGCCGGCAATCAGGGCCTGTAATTGGTCGGCGTTGCTGCCTGGATGCTCCGGAACGGCTACCACAAATCCGTAGGAGGCCAGTCGGCGGGCCAGGTAGGCATAGGTGCTGCGGTCGGAGCCCAGCCCGTGGGAGATCACCACGACCGGAGCGGCGGTTGGACCAGCCTGCTGGCCTGGTTTATCCTGGGGCAGATTGGTCTGGAGCAGATTAGTTTGGGGCAGATTGGTCTGGGGCAGATAGAGATCGACTGGAAAGGTGCGGTTCTGACGCAGATCCTGCATCGTCAGGGTAAGGGTTTGCCAGGCCCAGCTCCCTGGACGGCCCGGATTGATCGCCCCCAGAGCAACCGCTGGGAGAAGATCGGCCTCTTGATTAGCCTGCTGATCAATCAGGGCGACGGCCTCCTGAGTGCGGCGAATCATGGCCTGCAAATCGTCAAAAATCGACAGGGTGCGGCGCAGGTCGATGCGGATGTCGTCTAGCGGAAACTGCTTCAGCACATTCAGGGCCGTCAGGCCATCCGGTTGAGCCGCCGCTAAAATCAGGGCCGAACGCAGCGCATAAAACCCGGACTGGTTCGACTCGGTGCGCACCACTTCGCCGAAGCGCCGCAGCAAAATCTCGCCCTGCTCGGTATAGAGAAACTGGGCCACCGCCACCGTATCCAGGTTGGCCGGAGTTATCAGGGCCTGCCGCAATTGGGCGACCTGCTCAGCGTCAAGATAGCTCAAATAGGCCGCCAGATCGGCTGAAACCTGGTTTTGCTCAGCATAGTACTCCAGCGCCTCCACCGTTACCGAGCGCTCTAGCAGGCCGTAGGAAAGCGTGATCCGCTCAGCGCTGCGGGCGGCCTGGGTTTGGCCCGTCTGCACCAGCAGCAGCACGGCGATGCCGCCAAGGGCTTGCCTGCCCCAGCGCCAAACTAGAGCAGGCAGAGGCTTCGTGGACGGGGGCAGAACCGAAGCTGGGCAGTTCATAGGAGCAATTCATCGTTGACTCAAGATGGCACCACTCTAACAACTCGCTTCACCTGATGCCTCGTACTACAGGGTAGTTGGGGGAAGGCATGGCGTAAAGCAGGCTAGCTCTCCAGCAGCTCTAGCAGCTCCGCCTCGGAAAGCTGGGAAATCCCCAATTCTTCTGCTTTCTTCAGCTTCGACCCAGCCTCTTCGCCTACTACTAAATAGCTGGTTTTGGCGCTGACCGACCCGGTGACTTTGCCGCCCGCCTGCTGAATCAGCGCCTTGGCCTCGTCGCGGCTGAGGTTGGGCAGGGTGCCCGTGATCACGAAGGTTTTGCCCTGGAGGGTCTGGGCGGTCTGGGGCGTCTGGGAGCCGATTTGGGAGCCCGGTTGGGGAGCGGCCAGCTGGACTCCGGCGCTCTGGAGCCGTTCGATCAGCAGGCGATTGGCGGGCACCTGGAACCATTGCACCACCGACTGGGCAATCTCTGAGCCAATGCCATAGACCGACTCGATTTCGGCAGCCGGGGCGGCAGCCAGCGCTTCCACCGTGACAAACTGCTCGGTCAGCGCCTGGGCGTTGACGCTGCCAACATGCCGGATGCCCAGGCCATACAGAACCCGAGACCAGGGCTGTTGTTTCGATTGGGCAATCGCTTCCACCAGGTTCTGGGCCGACTTTTCGCCGATCCGCTCCACGCCCTTCAGCGACTCCAGGGTCAGGTCATAGAGGTCGGCCACAGAATGCAGCAGGCCGCGTTCAACAAACTGCTCGACCCATTTTTCGCCCAAGCCGCGAATGTCGAGGGCATCCCGGCTGGCCCAGTGCAAAATCGAGCGCCGCAGAATCGCCGGACAGGAGGCGTTGACGCAGCGGATCACGGCCTGTTCGGGCTCGCGCACCAGCGGCTGGCTGCATTCCGGGCAGCGGCTCGGCATCTGGAACGGCAGTGCGTCAGCGGGACGGAGTTCCGGCAGCACCCGCAGCACTTCCGGGATGATCTCGCCCGCCTTGCGGACAATCACCGTATCGCCCACCCGGATATCGAGTTCGGCGATCCGATCGGCGTTGTGTAGGGTGGCCCGCGCGACCGTGGTGCCCGCCAGCTGCACCGGGCGCAGTTCGGCTAGGGGCGTGGCGGCCCCGGTGCGGCCCACATTGACGCTGATCCGCTCGACCACGGTAGGCGCTTCCTCGGCGGCATATTTCAGGGCAATCGCCCAGCGCGGCGACTTCTGGGTAAAGCCCAGCCGGTTTTGCAGGGCAAAGGCATTCAGCTTCACCACCACGCCATCGGTCATGTAGGGCAGATTGGCCCGTTCGGTAGACCATCCGTTGTAATAATCGGCGACTTCGGCTAGCGAGGCGCAGAGCCTGCGGTTGGGGTTGACCCGAAAGCCCATGGCTTGCAGCAACTCCAGAGCTTGCCACTGGCTCTGGGGCAGGACGAGAGCGGAGGCTGAGCTAGTTTCGGGCAGCTCGGGGGCAGGAGCATTGGTCAGAAGCTGGAGCTGGTGGATCTGCTCGGCCTGGAGTCGGGCCGCCTCGCTGGATGGATCGGCCACTTGGCCCTCAATGTGCAGCGTGTAGGCAAAAAAATCGAGCTGGCGTTTGGCTACCACCCGCGAGTCGAGCTGGCGCAATGTGCCCGCCGTGGCGTTGCGCGGATTGGCAAACAGGGCCTCCCCGGCCTGCTCTCGCTCTTGGTTAATCTGCCGAAACACCTCCAGGCCCAAAAACGCCTCTCCCCGCACTTCCACCAGGGGCGGCGGCGAGTCGAGGTTGAGCCGCAGCGGAATCGAGCGAATCGTTCTGACGTTCTGGGTGATCTCTTCGCCCGTCAGCCCATCGCCTCGGGTGGCTCCCCGCACCAGCAGGCCGTTTTCGTAAGTGAGGGCGAGGGCGTTGCCGTCGATTTTTAGCTCGCAGACATAGTCAAATTCCGCCACGTCAGGCACCAGCCGCCGCCAGCGCTCCTGCCAGGTGGCAAACTCGTTCAAATCGAAAGCGTTGTCCAGGCTGTAGAGCGGCACATTGTGGCGCACCGAGCTAAACCGACTGGCTGGCCTGTCTCCCACCCGCTGGGTCGGGCTGTCGGGCGTCACCAGCTGGGGGTAGGCCTGCTCTAGCTCTAGCAGCTCGCGGTAGAGCTGGTCATAGACGGCGTCAGGCAGGGTGGGCGCATCCAGCACGTAATAGTCGTAGCTCGCCTGTTGCAGCAGTTTTCGCAATTCGGCGGCGCGGGCGGTTGGGTTGGCGGAAGCGGGGTGGGAGGACATAGGGCAAAGCGTCAAGGTGGCCTGCGGCAGCAGGACAATGGGCCTGATTATTTTACCCAAGCGATTCGGGATGGCTCAAAGTGGGGCTGCTTCCTGCTGGGCTCGCTTGCTTTGATTTCTTGCTTTTGCGCAGCTTGCCCTATCCAGCAAAGTCACCCAGCAGATTCATCTAGCAGATCGAGCGGCAGGTGGCCGAACATCTCGTTCACATCCTCCGGATCTGCCGACTGGCAGGACACCAGCACGCCGCGATGGTCGCCGCTGTAGGGATTGGCATAGCACAGCCCCGTCATCGGATTGAACTTGATATAGACCGGTCCTTCCAGATCGCTCTCCAAGCTGGGAGCATGGCTCAGGATCGCAGCATAGGCAGCCAGGGCTCGCTGGCCCTGGGACAGGCTATCGGCACAGATCCCCAAAAGCTGCTGGTCTGAGGCTTGAATCACCAGCTGTAGGGCATGACGCAGGGCTGGATAGGTTTCTGGCTGGGGGGAGGCAGACGATAGACAGTTTACCTGGCGCAACAGGGCGCAGGCCTGGGCAATTTCAGCGGCGGATGGGTCAAGGCTTTGGGGCATAGCGTCATTCAACACAAGGTCAGTTCAACTTTTGGAAGATAACAAATTGAATTAGCCAAAAGGTTGGCATCTTAAATTCTATTTTTGAGGCTCTAACTTGGCCGGAATTTAGATCATCAACCCAAAGAGAGAAAGCGGCTCAAACTGATCGAAACCCTCCCTAAAATTAGGCGGAGTTTCGCTACACAATCGCTTAACACTTAAATCTTAATAACGCCTAATTATACCGATTTTCTTAATATTTGCCGTCCAAGCTGTTGATTGACAGCGGCAGGAATTGCGTTGATCCCCTGCTGGTTAATGCGAAAACTTGCAATGTTAGCGAAATCTCTAGCCGAACAGCGACTTTTTCAAAAATATGTCGTTTGCTTAACAAAAGTCTGAAGAGAATCTAAATTTCCATCTTTCCTTTGGGATCGATAGAGCCTAAGCAGGGATGGACTTAGACGCCAATTTATTGATTAAAAACAGCAAATGGGTGCGATGAGAATAGGAAATATGGTTTAACTCTGGGATATCTGATCTATGGAAGGTGTGAACGATTCAATCTCTACCTGTCGTCACTGCTATTTCTATCATTTGCAGGGGCGGCGCGGTGGACATTGTCAACAGCTAGGTGTGTTGGTCCAGGGCAGTTGGTCAGCCTGTTCTTTAGGGGTTTCCCCCTTTGCAAAATGGCAGCAGCTGATTGGTATTCCGGCCTGGTCTGCGTCTGATCCAGCCGACTTTTCCCCAGAGCTTCCAGAACCGTCTTCCGTCTGTGCTGATGTCCTAGAGTTAGCCGAAACCGAACTGGGTCAAGCGCTAGCCTCGATTACCCACCCCAGAGAAGCCGCAGCGGCGCTGGAATCCATATTGGAGTCAACGCTAGAACCAGTCCGAGAAATACTGTAGAAATGAATACTGTAGACCGTCGTGATTGGGGCAACCTTCGAATTAACTCTTCGGATTAACTTCCGGTTTTAGTCGGCAGTTTGGCCTCTAGCGCTGCCTGAACGGGCTCTGACAGGGCCGACAGCAGATCATAGCCCGTCAGCTTTTCCACTTCGTCGATCGAAGTTTGATAGGTTCGCCAATCGGTTTCCTTGATGCCCTGCTGGTTGGGCATAATCACGGCAATTACCGAAGCGTTGGCCGTGACTGCGGCTGGGTCAGAGGCAGGCTGATTCAGAATAACAACCACCTTCCAGAGTTGATTGGGCACCAGGATCTTACCCTGGGCAATTGTCGATCGCTGTCCCTTGGTACCGGTGCCGCCCTGGCCGAAACTGCCCGCCGTAATGTAGAGCTCTTTGCCGGACCGGACTAAACCGCGACAGTAGCTCTCCAGCTTTTCCCAGGGACCCTGGTTGTTGTCGGGAGCCTGGGGCAGAATGTTGGTCATTAAGAAGACGGCCTTGCTGTCGGCTTCGGTGCGATCCCGGTCGGCAGCAGGGACCATGTGGCCCCGGTCGAAGCCGCTGCCGTTGTAGTCGCTGGGCTGGACCTGGTACCAACCCTGGGGTAGGGAGGTGTCAGGCTGAAAGGGCAGGCGCGGTAAGGTGCCCAGCCAATCGGCGTTGAGCTGCCAGCTCACCCAGTTAGGAGTGCCTTTGCTGCGGTTGTAGGACAGAGCATACTGGGGCCGCACAATCAGATAGTCGTTGGCATTAAAGGCAGTGGCGTTACTGGGTTTTCCCAACAGCAGATGGGGAGTTTGACCCGCAGAAACCTGGCTCAACAGCCCGGTGCAGCCGGTAAGCAGCGGCACGACGATCAGTACACCAATTATCCAACGCCTAATTGCCTGCCGCCCGTTGCGCTGCATCCCCAACCTCCGCACGTTCTGCTTTATTCGCTTAATCAATCGCCTGGGTGATCGCTCCACTGCATCATGCCCCGCCAGACTAGCCCCAGGGTGACAAGGCTGAGGCTGACCAGCCAGACCTGCCAATCGACCCAGAAGGCCAGCAAACAAACTGCCAATCGTAGCCCCTGAAAGCATTCTCGCAGTGATAGCCATCGTAGCGGTAGTCTAGCGCCCCAGCTTCTGGCAGTCTGGCTTCTGGCAGTCTGGCTTCTGGCAGTCTGGCCCCGACGAAAAGGTCGTGACGCTGGCAGCCCAGCCGTCAGCAGCGTCCACTGTACCAGAGCCGCCTGCATCAGACCGGCAAAAGCGCTGAAGGACCAGAAAGACTCCAGATCTCCCAGCAGCAGCAGAGCCGCCAAAATCATGCTGAGGCCGATCAAGCCCCAAACCGGCGACGGGCGTTTGTCCGGGTAGCTTGCCGCCTGTGGGACGCCGACCTGGCTGTTCCTGGCCTGCTGATTCACCTCCTGATTCAGATAGAGCAACTGTCGCGTCAGCTGGGGCAACAGGGTCAACAGAGCCCCGGTCAACGTAGCCATTGCTGCTAAGCCGATCCACCGGACGATGCCCGCATCGCTGGCAGCAGTGATCAAAGTCGGAACAAGGCTGCTGTTGGCCAGCAGGGCAGTGCCCCAAAACAGCAGCCAGCCCAGCCCCAAACCCAGGCCCAGGGCTTTGAGCACCAGCCGCACCGTCGAGGCCGCAATGGTGGGAACCGGCAGACTCAGGGGCTCATAGCTGGGGTAGGCAACCGCAAGCAGGGCCGTAGCCTGGAGCAAATCGGGCCAGCTGGTGGGGGATATTTGGGACAGACCAATCCGTTCTACCGAACGCAGGCCGCCGAGCCGCGTCAGTTCAATCCAGCCCACCCCCAGCAGCAGCAGGCCGACCGGCAGCAGCCAGAGCCACGAGCGGGGCTTCCAGTGCTGGAGAGCGGTGGCGGGGGCCAAGACGACAGTTAGAGCCAGCAGGGCCAGCAGAGCCACGGGCAGCAGCCAGCCCGAGTCGGCCTGGGGAAGTTGTTGGAGGCCATAGCGAGCTAGTTCGAGCAGCAGGGCTGCCGCTGCCGTGAGTTTGGCCAATCCCAACAGCAGATTGGCGGTGAACTGCTGCCAGGCTGGGATGTGCAGCTGTCCAGACCGGAGCTTCAGCGCCAGCTGACCTTTAGCCCAACCGGTACTGAGGGCAACGCAGGCTGCGAGGCTGATTGCTCCCAGCGCTTCAGACAGGCTCAAGCTCGCCACAATCCGCATGCCGATCAACAGACCGCTGGCCCAGAGCAATACCAGTTCAGGAAACACCTGTCGCCAGAACTCGCGCTGGGGCAGATCGGGCGGCGGGAGTTGATCGGGCGGGTGGACCGACGGGAGTTGCAGATTCATTGGCAGCGGCTAGCGTTCGCGGAGGCTTGGCGCAAAGAGGGGCGCAGATGGGGGCGCAGATGGGGGCGCAAAGAGGCACAGTAGGCGCGAAAAAGAGATCGCTGGACGTTGGGCGGGTTTGGGCGCAGCGGCGCTACTCGTTCATATTGCGATAGGTTGCCACCGCCGAGGGGGAAACCCGGTTCAGGTAGCGGAAGATCCAGTATTTAAAAATCGTGTCCAGAATCACCGGGAACGTGGCGATAAACAGGAAGATGAAGTCGCGGTTGGCGGGCAGACCCAGGTGGCGCGAGACCCCCTCCAGCAGCACTTCCCAACCGTGGGGCGAGTGAAACCCAACGAAAATATCAGTGAAGAGAATAATAATAAAAGCTTTGGCGCTGTCGCTCAAGCCGTAGATCAGCTGATCCATAAACGACTTCAGCACGGCAATTTCGCGCTGGCTAAACAGAATCACCAGGGCAAACGCCCCCAAGGCCAGCAGATCGGCAAAGACGTTTTTAATGGCATCCGAGCCCAGCCGGTGATAGTCCTGCTCAATTTCAGCCGCCCGCTCTTTCAGCCGCTCGGCGATTTCGGCATCGTCTAGGGCCGGAGCTTTACCCACCAGAATCTCAAACCGCAGCCGCTGTTCGTAGCGCTGGAGTTCGTCCAGGGCTTCCTCCTCCAGTTCGGTGTTGAGAAAGGTCTGCACTTCTTCTCGGGCGCGAAAGTGATCCACAGCTGGACCGACCAGAAAGTTTTTAGTGATCTGCTGGGTCAACAGGGGCACCAGGATCAACAGCAGAATCAGCCGCAGGGCGACCACAGTACGGGATTTAGAGGCGCGGAAATTCTGCACCACTTCCCGCTCGGCCTCCGGGTCGAGCTCGCGCTTGATCCGGTCTACTGTTTCCAGAATTGAGCGGGGCAAAACGCCGGTTTTGTCGGTGATCGACTTCAAATCCCGTTTGGGCGGATCGGGCTGCGGGTCGCGAGAGCGATTCTCCTGGCTGAGGCTGGCTGTGGCCGGGAGAGTGAGTGGACCATTCGAGGAGAGGTAATCGCTGGCGGCTAGCGGCACCAGGTTGGGGTCCGGGCCTTGATAGCGAGCCACCAATTCGTCGATAAACCGCAGCTTTTTGAGAATCACCCCAGAGCGGTCGATCACGTTCACTGTGCTCAAATTAGCGGCGGTTTGATTCAGCTGGACTTCCGTCAGGGATTGATTGGAGAGCCGCACCACTGAACTGCTGGCCCGAAATTCAATCAGCCGTAATTTAATGATGTCTAAATACTTTTTCAGCTCGCCCTGAAAATAGCTATGCGCGCTTTTGCTGTAGTTGCCCGCATACAGGGAGATCCGGTTGCCACCAAAGTGGGCATCTTCCAGCGATTTGATCCTGAGCGCCGCTTCGTAAGCCTCATCCAGAGCGCGTTCGGGAGTGCGCAACAGCCAGCGATTGGCAGCTCGCAGCGAGCTACCCACTGAGGAGAAAAAGGAGTTCTGCATAGCTCATTGATGAAGCGAATTTGAGAAATATCTCACAGGGAACGAATTCTAAAGATAGAACAGAATCTGGCTCCCAGTCCTGAATCAATCTAATTTCTATCTAATCCCAACTTTCTATGAGCCTGCATAGTTAAAGAGGCGGGTGAGGGCGCAGCCCCCTTGGCTCCGATTGATTCTGTAGAGCGTTAAAAAGCATTGGTCTATCTTCCAGTAAATTCTGTTGAACTGAGCGCTACCTGACTGGGTTTGCGGCGGGGATCAGCAGGGCTGCAAGTTAAAATTAGATTATGCAATATTATGATGGCAAATCTTTCCAACAGCCGTCTGGTTCTGGCTTCAGCTCTGGCTCTGATTCCAGTCCTAGTTACGATCCAAACGCCCAACCTGCTGCGGGCCTTTGGATCGTGGGCGAGTCGGGCAGCGGCAAAACAGCAGGCCTGATTCAGCAGTTAACCCGGCTCTACAGCTCCCGGAACAACGTTCAGAACAGCCCCGCCATTCTCGTCTTTGCGGCCAGCAGAGCCAATCGCAGCAGCCTGGAGGAACGGCTAACCGCAGCAGGTCTGCCGCTGGCTCTCCCCCAGATTCAGCTTGCGACACCGATCGGCTGGTTTGAGGCGGAAGTGGTGCAGTTCTGGCCGCTGCTCACCCAGGTTTTAGCGCCTCTGGGCCTCAGCCTGCCGCCCAACCCCCTGCGGCTGCGTCCTGAGAAAGAGCAGGAGCTAGCCACCCAACTCTGGCAGTCAGCCATCGACTCAGGCCGGTTTCGCCAGCCGGGACTCAGCAGCGCTGCTCTGGTGAATCAAGCCCTGGGGTTTTTACAGCTCGCGGCCAACAGCGGTACGCCCCACGAGCAGATTGCCCTGATTCTCCAGGACGGTCTACCTACTCCGGAGCTGGCTGCGCCTGACTCGGGGACTCTGGAGCCAACTCTGGAGCCCAACCCAGCTGCCAGAACCACCGATCTGTGGAATTGCACGGGTGAACTGCTGGAGGGCTGGGTGCGCTGGTGTCTGACTCACGGCCTGTTGACCTACAGCATTCTGACGGAGCTCTACTGGCGCTATCTGTTGCCCCACCCTCGCTATATCGAGCAGCTGGAGCAACGCTATTGGGCGGTGTTGGCCGACGATGTGGACGAATATCCGGCGGTGATGCGCACCCTGCTAGAGGGCTTTTTGCGTCGCGGGCCGCTGGTCTGCACCTTCAACCCAATTGGCGCAGTGCGGCTGGGCCTGCGGGCTGACCCGGTTCACCTGGCCGGTCTAGCGGCCCATTGCCGGGTAGAAACCCTGGAGCCACGCTCCGACACCCTGGGCTATCTGGGCCAGTCTGTGGCGGCAGGGCTGCAAAATCCGCTCCAGCTGTTGCAGCTGCCCGAAACCATACAGCTGATTCAGACCACTACCAAAGCCCAGCTCCTGCGTCAGGTGGCTGACCAGATCGCTACTGCCATTCGGGCAGGCCAGATCCAGCCCAGCGAAATCGCGATTGTGGCTCCGGGCCTGGATGCGATCACTCGCTACACCCTGCACAGCATTCTGGCCAGCCAGCAGATTCCGCTGCTATCGCTCAACAGCCAGCAGCCCCTGGTGACTACGGCGACGGTGCGGGCTTTGCTGAGCTGGATGGCTCTGGTCTACCCCGGTCTGGGCCGCCTGGTGGAGCGCGAAACCCTGGCCGAAATGCTGGTGGTGTTGGGCCAGAGGGCCAGACTTGACCCCGTGCGGGCCGGTCTAATTGCCGACCACTGTTTCCTGCCCGACTTGATTCGGCCCCAGCTCCTGCCCGTCACCGAGTTTCCCCGCTGGGATCGGCTAGGCTATGAGGCCACAACAGCCTACACTGAGCTGCGGGAGAGGTTGGAGGCAGAGCGGCAGCAGTTCCCCCACCCGGTTGCCTGCCTGGAACAGAACCTGCGGCGCTATTTCCCAACCGAATCCCTGCCCTTCGACCAGCAGATCGTGGTACAGCAGCTGGTTGAAACAGCCCAGCACTACTGGGAAATTGAAGCCAGGCTACAGCTCAGCTCTGACCAGGATCGAACCGCCATGGCCGCCTCGGTGGGGCGATTTATTCAGCTGTTGCGCTCGGGCACAATCACCGCCAATGCCAGTGCCAGCGCCTCTGCATCAGCTCAACCCCAGGCCGCCGTCGTGCTAGCCACGGTTTACCAGTATCGCAATCAGCATAGCCACCACCGCTGGCAGTTCTGGCTAGACGCGGGTTCACCCCTCTGGCTCACGGGGGGCGTCCTGCTGCCTGCCGCTCCCCTGTTTCTGCGCGAGCGGCCCAACCGCATCTGGACGGCTGCCGACAGCCTCACGGCCCACCAGGCCAACCTGGAGCGCGAAGTTCGGGATCTGCTCAGCCGCACCGCCCAGCGCGTCTATCTCTGCCACTGCGAGCTGGGCATCAACGGCGAAGACCAGTCGGATGGTTTAATGGCGCTGGTGAATGCAGCAGTTGTCCAGGAATCGTCGGTTTCAGCCTCGGCCCGCACCCTGTTTTGACCTATGGCCATAACTTTTTGATCAAGACGGGGCGCAGGGGTACCCCCGTGCCTCCTTCTGTCCTAACAACCGGCGCTGGATCAGCCGCGTTCTTCAGATTGGGTCGGGGTACTGGGCGTCACCAGAGCCTTCGCCACCGCCGCAACCAAATTTAATCCCAAACTGATCACTGCCAGCAGCATCAGACCCGCCAGCGTTGAGAAGGGCGCGACTAGGCCGATTAACAGCAGCAGAATCAGCAGAATCGAGGCAATTTGCTGACGCATAAGAGACGATTAACTCATTGGTTCCCAGCCTAGCGAGCGCAAGTTCTGTTAGCCTCTGGCACAGGAGGGAGTCCCAACGCCTCTTTTGGAAGTTTCTACCGCTGGAAGTCTAGATCCCGTCCACTAATTCCGTAGGCCTCTTGAGCTTTGGTAATTGCTTCCTGAGTGGCCGAGTCATAGACGCCCGTCTGGCCCGGATCAAACCCCCGCATCTCCAGTCGCCGCTGAAGTTCAGACACTCCAAACCGACTGCCCTCGGGGTTGCGGTAGGCCTGCTGACGGGCCGAGTTAGATTGGGCGGGCCGACCCGATTGGGCCAGGCTAGGATCGGCAGGTGGTAGAGGCGGCAAACTGGGAACCTGAACCGAAGCCGTGGTGGGAGCTAATTCTGGAGCCGGGGCAGTCAGAGACGGACTCACCGCAGGAGCCAGTGGCGTAACCGAAGCCGCGTTGGCCGGGGCAGTAGGCGTAATTGTGGGTGCAGCCATAGGCGTAACTGTAGGTGCAACTGCCGTGGGTTGTACGGCAGGCTGGAGCGTCGGGCTGGTTGCAGCAACGCTCGGAGTAGGATTAACGCCCCCTAAAACCGCGCTCACCTGCGGACCGGCAATTCCATCTGCCGTCAATCCCTGAGCTTGCTGAAAGGCGAGCAGCGCCGTCTGGGTTTGGGAGCCAAAGCTGCCGCTGATCGGGCCATCGTAGTAGCCCAGAGTCTGGAGACGCGACTGGAGATCGCTAACCTCGCTGCCCACATCGCCCAGCTGGAGCAGGCCATCGCTTGGCGTGGCGGCTGGAGTCGAGCCGGTGGCGGTATAGGTCGGGGAAACCGGAGCAGAGGTCGCCGAAGGCTGAGACAGAGCTGCCAGGGTGGCGCTGCCGACAATACCATCGGTTGCCAGCCCTCTGGCCCGCTGAAAGTTGACCACAGCCGCCTGAGTTGTATCATCAAATACCCCAGTTAGCGAGCCCGTATAATAGCCCAACTGGCTGAGCTGCTCCTGGAGGGACGAGACTTGGCTGCCGCTGTCGTAGAGTTGGAGAGTTCCACCGCCAGCGGGTGCCGTCTGACTACTCTGGGAAGCGCCATAGCCATCCAAAGCACTGAGCGTCGCCGTCCCGACAATCCCATCGGCAGCCAGACCGTTGGCCTGCTGGAACTGGCGTACCGCCTCCTGGGTGCTGATATCGAAATAGCCCGTGACGGGGCCATGATAGTAGCCCAGACCAGAGAGCCGCTGCTGCAAATCGGCCACTCCATTGCTCTGATCCTGGGATTGCAGAACTGAGCCATACTCGTCACCATAGCCCGGTTGGGGCGCAATCTGGGCATATCCAGGCCCGGAGAGGGTGCTGCTAATTCCAACCGCAAGGGCTGAGGCGAGGAGCCCAAACAGCCGTGAACCAGTTTCTTGAGTGATCGCCATTGTTCTGACCTCAGATGATTCTTTGATTAGTCGCCTGATGATTAGCCGCCTGATTTATTCGCCAAAGCCAATCCTGACCCTGCTCTCCCAATTGTAACTGGCTTGACTATTGGTAGCGTTGCCAACAGATCTTATACTGGTTTTACCGCTACTGATAGCGGGGATCTCTCGAAACAAGTGAGCTTTTAGCGATAGCGATAGATTCTAAATCATTTTTTCTAAAACGGTTCACTCTGGAGCAGAAAAAATCTGGCAGCAAATGAGTTGGCGCAATAATCAAGCCTCAACCTAACCGCCCAACCCAGCAGGGCTAGCGCTGCCCTTTGGCCCTAAAAAATCCAGCTCTCCTAAACGGCAAGCTGGATCGGGGTGATGGTGTTATGTTAAGCGCGAAATAGATAGGGAGAGTGGTTGTTATAAGCTGGGACTGTGATTTACCAGTAGTGTGGTTTACCAGTAGTGATCAATCACCAGGGCCAGAGCAACTGCCATCCCCGTGATCCCCAGAGCAATTAAAGGGTTTTGTCCCTGCAAAACTGCAATATAGGCCGGGACGCCTGCTCCTACGCCCGCTGTCACCGAGGCCGTCAACCAATCTTTCTTCGTGTTCTTGTTATACATGCTGCGTTCTGGTGGCTTAGCTTAATCGAGATGTATTGATTGGGGGTTCTGAAAGAGAAAGCCAGCGGCTTACACCCTCTGGCCAGAAAATCCTTAGTCATCAAACTATCATTGAAGCCAACCCAGCGCGGAGCCCATCCTTCATCTTGTAACTAAGGTTTAGGTTTACTCAACTTTCTTAATCAAGTCGCTAAAGAAATGTAAACCGAGCGGCTCATAAAACCACTGTTGCTAGAGCAGTTGACAGGAACGGCGGATTCAGGCCACCGCATTCAGGCTGCTGGATTTAGGCTGGATTTAGGCTGGATTCAGGCTGCTGGATTTAGGCTGCTGGATTCAGGCCGACGCATTCTAGCCCGGCATCTGCCAGATCCGAATTGTTTTATCGGAACTGCCGCTGAGCAGATATTTGCCGTCTGGACTGAGGGCAATCGAGTTGACCGTATCGGTGTGATCGTTCCAGGTGGCTAGGACTTTACCTGTGGCCAGTTCCCAGAGCTTGATGGTGCTGTCTGAGCTGCCGCTGATCAAGATTCTGCCGTTGGCGTTGACCGTCAGGGCGTTGACATCGCGAATGTGGTCCGTGAAGGTGCGCAACAGTTCGCCCGTCTGCACATTCCAGAGGCGGATGGTTTTATCTTTGCTGCCCGTGATCAGGGTCTGACCATCGGGCGTAAAGGTAATAGCGTGAATCGGGTTGATATGCCCCACAAACGTCTGCAAAAACTCGCCCGTGCGTAGACTCCAGAGTTTGATCTTATTGTCTAGGCCACCGCTGGCCAACAGCTTGCCGTCAGGACTGATCGCGATGGTCTTGATCATACCCGCCACTTCAGACAAGGTCTTGAGCAACGCCCCCGTACTCATACTCCACAGT
>JBJTUI010000071.1:0-8125 GCA_046080625.1 Elainella sp.
GGTTCGTCGAGCAAGAGGATTCTGGGTTCTGAAGCGAGGGCGCGGGCAATCGCCACCCGCTGTTTCATGCCGCCCGAAAGCTGTTGGGGCAGCAGTTGGGCAAATTCGCTCAGACCCACCACATTCAGGAAATAGCTGGCCTGCTCTCGCCGCACCGCCCTGGGAACGCCCTGGAGCTTCAAGCCAAATTCGGCGTTTTGCTGCACGGTCATCCAGGGGTAGAGGGTGTAGTGCTGAAACACCATGCCCCGGTCGGGGCCCGGACCCTGCACTAGCTGGCCGTCGATTCGCACCTCGCCAGAGCTGGGCTGATCCAGTCCGGCAATCTGGCGCAGCAGAGTCGATTTACCGGAGCCAGAAGCCCCCACGGCGCAGACAAATTCGCCCCGCTCGACCTGGATATCGATGTCCTTCAACACCACCAGCGGCCCGTTAGCGGTAGTAAATTGCTTGTTCAGACGGTTGATTTCTAGAAACATGGGTTGTGGCTTCTGGGTTGTGGCTTCTGGGTTATGGCTTCTGGGTTATGGCTTCTGGGTGAATAGATTAACCGCGTTTTTGGCTGGCCCACCGGCAGGTGAGGCGCAGCAGGGCTTGAAACAGCAGGTCGAACAGCAGACCGAACACCCCTATCACAATTAACCCGACAAAGATCTCATCGGTGCGGAGAAATCGCCCGGCGACGCTGATCCGGCGGCCCAGCCCTTCGTTGGCGGCGATCAGCTCCGAGACAATCACCAGCTGCCAGGCGGCGGCCAGGTTGATTCGGCAGGCGTCGATGATGCCAGGCAGAATGTGGGGCAGAATGACCTGGGTGAGGGTAGCCCAGCGGTTGCCGCCCAGCATGTAGGTGGCCTCGATCAGGTCCTTGGGCACAAACTTGACCGTATCCATCACCATCAGAGAATTGAAAAAGAACGTGCCGAGGAAAATCAGGGCGATTTTGGGTTCTTCTCCGATTCCTAGGTAGAGAATCAGCAGCGGAATGAAGGCCGGAGCGGGCATGTAGCGCACCAGGGCAAACAGCGGCTCCAGCAGGGCGCGGATGCTAGCAAAACTGCCCATCAGCACCCCCACCGGAATCGACAGCAGCGCGGCCAGGAAAAACCCTACCCCCACCCGCCAGAGGCTGGCCACCGTGTCCTTCAGCAGATCGCCCGTGCTCCAGAGCCGCCCAAATGCCCCTACCACCTGGGCTGGCGCAGGTAGAAATTTCGGGTCGATGTTGCCCAGACTGGTAACGAGCCACCAGAGCAGCAGCGGCGCGGCAATCGAAACCACCATCAGACTGCTGTAGAGCGGTTTGGGGATGTCTTCGGCTAACCGCCAGAATACGGTAGGCCGCATCGGCTTGGGGGTGAGATAGGCCTGGATCGGGCGGCGAGAATCGGCTGGGCTCATGGGTTAGAACAGGGGGTGAAAAGATCTGGAATCAGATCAGAGATTTAGATCAGGATTTGGGGCGGGCGGCGTAGGCTTTGACAAAGCGGTCGTCAAACAGGCGGCTGGTGTCGGGCTTTTGCTGGGCTAACCCGACCTCGACTAGAAAGGAGCCGAACTGGTCAGCTGAGTAGCTGAGAGAGGCCATGCTGCTGCCGGGTTGGAAGGCTTTCAGATTTTCCTCGATCGTAAAAATCTGGGTGCCGTCGGCATAGTCCTGGTATTCCGCCAGACTTACCCCGGCTCGTTTCGCCATAATCTCCTGGGCTTTAGCCGAATTTTGGTTGATGTAGTCGAGGGTGGCAAACCAGGAGTTGACTACGGCCTGCACCTGGTCGGGGTTACTCTCGACATATTTGCGCGAGAACACGAGGTGGTCAGAAATCGCCCCCGGAAAATCCTTGGAGCTAAACAGCTCTTTGCTGCTGGGTCGCTTCAGCGCCTGGGTGGTGAAGGGCGCAAACACGGCCACCGCATCCACCTGACCCGCCACAAAGGCCGCCGCCGCCTTGCCCGTCTCCAGCGGCACAAACTCGATGTCCTTAGCGGTCATGCCCGCCTTCTGTAAGCCCTTCAGCAGCAGGAAGTGATCGACCGTGCCTTCCTCAGCAGCTACCTTTTTGCCCTTCAGATCGGCAACGCTGTTGATCCCCTCCGAGACAATCACCTTGTCGTTGCCGGTAGAGTTGTCGTTCACCAGCACAATCACCTGATCGGCCCTACCCGCCAGCGAGTTGACCGTATCGCCCAGCGTCTGGCTGTTGGCGTCAATCTGGCCCGCCGTCAGGGTGTTGATCGATTCCAGGTAGCCATCAAACCACTTCAGATCGACCGTCGCATTATTGGCCGCAAAAATACCTTCCTCCTGGGCCACCTGCCAGGGAAACCAGCCGGGCCAGGCGCTGAAGCCCAACCGCACCGCGTTTGCTGCCGCTGGGCTGGCATTCGTTGCTCCGGTTGTAGTTTGCATCTGGCTGGCCGGATTGCCACAGCTCACGGTCAGAACCAGCGTCGCAACAAACAGCAGACAGGTGGAGAGAAGCGCTCGACGTTTCGGAAAAAATTTCATGGTAAGGAGATAGGCAAAGGAATTGGAGCAGGTAAGCAGCTGGAAACCTGAAAAGAACGGTAGCGATCAAAAACAAAACATCACAACAGTCGGAACGCTGCCTAAAGGATGTAGCGGATGGGTGGCCCCCAATTCTGTTTCCTGCGCTACACAGCCAGGCCCAGAACAATCGGCCTAATCAACCCGTGATAGCGACCTGCGCGGTTTAACGGGCCGGATCAGGTTGGTCCGCACCCAGCCATACCAGTCTTCCAGGCCCGCGCCCGTCTTAGCCGAAACCGGAAGAATCGTCACCTGTGGATTCATCTGCCGCACATTAGCCTCGATTCGAGCCAAATCCACCTCCACATAGGGAGCCAAATCCAGCTTGGTGATCAGCAGACAGTCGGCCTCCTGGAACATCACCGGATATTTCAGTGGCTTGTCTTCGCCCTCGGTAACGCTGAGCAGCGCCACTTTGGCATGTTCGCCCACCTCAAACTCCGCCGGACAAACCAGATTGCCGACATTTTCCACCAGCACCAAATCCAACTGGCTGGGGTCGTAGTCCTGGGCCAGACGGTGAATGCCGCCCGCCACCATTTTCGAGTCCAGATGGCAAGAGCGCCCGGTGTTAATCGCAATCACCGGCACCCCAAACTGCCGCAGCCGCTCGGCGTCCAGTTCCGTCGTCATATCGCCCTCAATCACAGCAATGCTCAGCTCCGGGCTGAGGGCAGCCAGCGTCCGTTCCAGCAGGGCAGTTTTCCCGGCCCCCGGACTACTCATCAGGTTAAAACAGGTGATGCCCCAGTCGTCGAAATGGGCGCGGTTGTGGTCAGCGCCTTCCTGGTTGGCGTGGAGCAGGTTGATGCCGAGGGCGGTGTCGAAGGTTTGGTGCATGGTTTTTTGGGGAAGTGGGGAGGTGGGGAGGTGGGGAGGTGGGGGAGGTGGGGGAGATGGGGAGGTGGGGGGATGGGGAGGGATAGGGGAATATCAGGGGGAGAAAGGTAGAGCGGAAAGGGGAAATTAGGTGAAGCAGAAAGGGGGAACGAAGAGTCTGTTCTAGATTTTGTGTCAAACCAGTTTGCCACTGCGCTCTTCTCCCGCCTGCAGATCAATCGCGGGCTAGTAGAAAAAGTCTGCTTTAGCAGACTAGACGAGGATTTCAGTACACTAAAGTGTACTTGCTGCCATTAGCCCGCCGTTCACGCGCGGGCGGGTCAGGCCGCCCAACGACAAGGATAAATTTACAGACTCTAATCTGCAACTGCGAACAGCCTATCAGCACCTTACCTCCCCATCTCCCCACCCCCTCATCCCCTCATCCCCTCATCCCCTCACCCCTCCCCTCGACACTCAATCCTATCCACCTTCAACTCCCGCCCTGAGCGAATATCGTCCATAGGAGAATTGCAGCTGGGGCAGGCGTAGCGGATGCCGAATTCGGGCCGGTAGTCCTGTTGGCAGGTGTGGCAGAAGGCAATCAGGGGCGTTTCGGTAATGGCGAGCTGAGCGCCTTCCAGGAAGGTCTGGCGGGTCTGGACTTCGAAAGCGAACTGGAGGCTGACCGGCTCGACGCAGGTGAACTGGCCGACCGTGAGATGCACGGCTGTGATCTGGGGGCGTTCTGGCTGGGATTCCCACCAGTCTTTCACGGTCAGGATCAGGGCTTTGGTCATGTCGGTTTCGTGCATGGGCTGGGGTGCTTCCGATGGAGATTCTTGGTTAGGTCCAGGGAGTATCAACCGCCATGTTCGCGGTTTCGTGGATGTAGGCGGGTTTCTCTGAGCGGGGCAGCTGGCCCGAGAGGACGAGATGGGCCATGGTGTCGCAGATCACGCGGGTGGCCATTAGGGCGGTGATGTCGCTGATGTCGTAGGGCGGCGAGACTTCCACGACTTCCAGGCCGCAGATCGGGGCGCGCTGCACGATTTTGCCCAGCAGGGAGAGGGCTTCGCGGGGCAGCAGACCGCCCGGTTCGGGCCAGCCGGTGCCGGGGACAAATCCGGCGTCGATGCAGTCGATGTCGAAGCTGATCCAAACGCAGTCGGTGCCGTCCAGGGCGCGGTCTAGGGCGAAGTCAGCGGCAGCATCCAGCCCGATCTCGGTGATGTCGGTAACGGTGAGGATGTTGGTGGCCCGCTCGCGGCAAACCTTGACGCCCTGACGCGGTACCTGCCAGCCGCCGATGCCCAGCTGCACCAGGTTTTTGGCCGGGGCGTTGGCCATGTTGGTGGCGTGGAACCAGGGGCAGGTATGCATCCGTTCATCCAGGTCGGTTTCCTGGGTGTCTACGTGGCGGTCGAAGTGGATGATGCCGATTTTTTTGTCGCCTAGATGCCTACAGACGCCGCGCACGGTGGGGAAGCCAATCGAGTGGTCGCCGCCCAGCACAATCGGAAACGCGCCAGAGCTGAAGATATGGGCGATGCCCTTCGAGATCTGGTCAAAGGATTTCTCGTTGTTGGCCGGAATCGTGAAAATATCGCCGACGTCGCAGAGGGTAATCTGCTCCCGGAGATCTACGCCAAACTCGAAGTTGTAGGGCGTGTAGAGCGCCGAGATCCGGCGGATGCCCTGGGGGCCAAATCTTGTGCCGGGCCGGTAGGTTGTGCCCGAGTCGTGGGGAACGCCGACAATCGCCACATCGTAGTTGCCGACTTGGCGCACATCTTCCAGGTAGGGCGCTTTCAAAAAGGTGTTGATGCCCGCGAAGTGGGGTAACTCGCCCCGCGAGAAGGTAGGAATCGTGCGGTCGCGGATGCTGTCCGCTGCTTCCAGGCCATATTCCAGCCCCTGGGCCACCTCCTGCTGCCAGCCCGTCATGGGCAGACGCGCCTCGCGCTCTACGGCCCGCTGGGCCTCGCTAGATTGCCCATTTGGGCTTTGAAAAATCGGATCATCTGGGGAGTTGGTTGTCATGAACAGCCTCACAAAAGAACGGTCGCAGCAGCCCTGCCAATTGGCATCTTGTCAGCACTCCAGCAAGCCAAAAGCCCGAAAGAAACTGGCCGAGCAGATCCCTGACCTACTCAAGCGGTTCCTCCCGGGCTTTTCTCCCGCCGTGTATCTGGCGTTAAAACCAGCCTGCTTCTCTCGGACCAGCCATTTGGCCAAACTATCTAGCCAAATCGGAACCCTAGAAGCAGAAAATATATTGAATTTATCAACAGGGATAACAGCAGATCTAATTCAAAAGAGTATCTCAAGCTACAAAATTCTAGTCTGTCGGGTCATTTCGTCGGCGTTGGGCCTGATAGCTGCGGAGAAAGACTGTTTTGAGAAGTTTGGTTACATTACCGTAACTATTATTAATGGTGCTCCACCTGATTGTGCTATCGCGTTTTCCAGCCAGAATGCGAAAATAGAGGCAATGTCCTGTGTTTCCGGACTTCGCTTCACTATTCGCTTCAGCTTGATTCAGCGGTTAACCTGCCGATTTCGGTTGTTCTGTCACATTGTTCTGTCAAGTTGCTCTATCACGCTGTTTCTTCACGGGCTATTTGCTCAACCCATTCTCCGCGATTTACCCAAATTCTTTCCTTCCCCAAACTATCCCCTTTTCCAGGGCTGCGCCTATGGCTGACAAGACTTTGCCGGAGCTGAATCGGGCCGATCTGGACTGGCTGACTCAGGCCGGACAGTTGCTTGAGCTAATCCCAGGACAGGTGTTGCTGGAGGCCGACCAACCGGTTGACCAGCTGTTGCTTGTTCTAGACGGCGAGCTGGAGCTGGAATTGCCTGCTCTGGGGACAACTCCAGCCGAACTGCTGGGTCGATTGGGCCGGGGTGACCTCACCGGAGCCCTGTTGCCCGACTCGCGTCCGCTAGCCTATCGATTGCTGGCGGTCAGAACGGGCCGAGCCTCGGTGCTGGCGATTCCCCAAGCGTCGGTCCTAACCCGCGCCCAGCGAGAGCCGGAATTTGGGGCACGGCTGTTTGGTTCGGTGGCCCTAGCGCTGGCCCATCAACACAGCCAGTTTGTCGCGGCCTTGAGTCAGCAGCACCGTCTGCCCCCTCTATTTGTCCCCAAAAGCATCTTTTCGGTGTTCAGCAGTTTGCAGGATACAGATATCTGCTGGATGCTAGGAGCAGGCAGCTTGCAGCGCTTGGCAGTAGGTACAATCTGCGTCGCCGAGGGCAAGCCGCTGGCGGCGCTCTACATCACCCTGAAGGGCAGTCTCACCGTCTGGATGAATACCGAGACGATCGCCCAGAATACTGCCCAGAGTATCGGCCAGAATGCTACTCTGAATATCGGCCATAATCCCGACCAGCGACCGCTGTTAGCGGCTAGAGCAGCACCTGGAACGACAATTGGCACAAGGCTGCCTGAAACCGCAGCCGAACGAGCCGTTTCGCAAATTCTGCCGGGAGAGCTGGTCGGCCTCTCCCAGTTTTTAGACCTGGGTCCAGCCCACTACACAATCCGCGCCAACCCGGATGCCCTGGTGTTGACCCTACCGCTGGCCGTTTTGCAGTCCAAGCTTCAGCAGGACAGCGGCTTTGCGGCTCGGTTCTACCGGGCAGCCGCCAGCCTGATGGCCGAACGCACGACCCAGCTGCTTGGAGCCCTGCACTATCAGGATCGCTGCTACGAATGCGGCGACAGCCTCTGTACCGACCAGTCCTACGACGACGAGCTGGCCCTGGACGAACTCCAGCAGACCTCCCTGGCCCGAGCCCGATTCAGCTGGATGCTGCGGCAGCTCAACATCAAGGACTAACCCCTGCTCACTTTCATCCCCCATCAACGATAGCAACCCAGATGGCAGACCAGATGGCAAACCAGAACAGCAGCGATCTCTTTCGCAAAGAAGCATTAGAACAGGTCTCTTCCCCCGAACAGCTCGATCAGCTGATTCAGCTCGTGCATCTCAAAACCTGGTTGCCCCTAGGGGCAATTGGCCTGCTGCTGGCGGTTGCCCTGGGCTGGGGCATCTTTGGCCGCATCCCAATCTACGTCGAAGCCAAAGGCATCCTGTTGCCCGCCTCCCCCATCTCCCCCACCTCCCCCATCCCCCCTACCTCCCCCATCTCCCCATCTCCTGCCCCCAACCTCCTCGGCATCGCCTATTTCCCGGTAGCCGATAGCGGCCAGGTCCAGCCCGGTGCCCCAGCCCTGATTATCCCCAACTCCACCAGCTTCCAGGAGGTGGGCGCGCTCAAGGCCACCGTCACCCGCGTCTCCCCCACGCCAGTCACCAAAGCCGCCCTGCTGAATCGCATCCAAAACAACCAGGAGCTAGCCGATCTGGTCTACACCCCCGCCGCCATCGAAGTCATTACCCAGCTCCAGCCCGCCCCCACCCCCTCCGGCTACCAGTGGACCGTCGGCCAAGGCCCCTCCCAACCCCTCGCCGCCCAAACCCCCGCCACCGTCCGCATCCAACTCAGCCAACAGGCTCCCCTCTCCCTCCTCCTCCCCCAATTCAAACGCTAGCTCCCCTTTTCCACCCTCCACCTCCCCACTTCCCCCACCTCCCCCATGCCCCCTCACAAGTGTAGGTTTTTTACAAGAGAGAGAAACGGCAGACTAACCTGTGGGTAGGGGTGGGGGCTGGGATAAGGAGAGTGGCAACCAAGCAGATAACGTAATCGGTAAGCCTTTGATGAAGGTGATACTGAGCGATA
>JBJTUI010000072.1:0-5939 GCA_046080625.1 Elainella sp.
CTCGCATGAAGTGGGAAGTGTTCGACATGCAGATCAAACAAAAGCTGTTCCACCTGATCAACCCAGACAATGACATCATGACCTGATCGGGGCTAAGTAGGCAGGTGCAAATATGGGACGGTGGGGGTTTGGGGGCGCAGCCCCCAACAGAGGGCAACCCTCTGTACTCCCCTAAAACCAGCTTCAATTTAATCCAGACCTGCTACTCAAATCGGGCCTAGATCGGGTCTGGATGCGACTTGTCTACTGTTTTTGCCAGACCACCAGCAGGACGCCGCAGACAATCAGCCCCAGCCCTGCTACCCGCTCTAGGGGAATTGGCTCTCGAAAGGCAAAATAGCCCAGCAGCACCGAAAACACGTAGCTGAGCGCAATCGCAGGGCCAGCGATACTGAGGTTGACCCGGGTCAGCAGCAGGATATAGGCCACGGCTCCCAGCGCATAGCTGGCTAGACCGGCCAGCAGGTGGGGCACGGTGATGATGTTGAGGATCAGGCTGACCGCGTTCTCAGCGTTAACCTTACCCAGCCTCAGCGCTCCAGACTTCAGCAGAAACTGGCCAGCCACACTGGTCAGGATGGAAATCAGCAGTAGAGCGAATTCTTGCAGCTTCACGCGCCACCTTGGGTAACTCTTCAGTAGTTTACAGGTTTTTAATCACTGCTTGAGGCTGGGCAAGCGGCGGGAGTAGACTAAATGGGGTTGACTGGGGCGAAAAATCACTTGAATTGCCCCTGAAACCCTGTCTAATCCGGCAAGCTTAATTATTAGGCTCAATTATCAGCGGCAAGCGTGAGGGCGCAGTATGACAACTCCGGTTTCTGCCTATAGCGACGAACAAATTGCAATCTGGCTACGCGGTCTGCTAACCATTGCCTGGGCCGATGGCCACTATGACCCAGAAGAACAAGAGCTGATTGCTGAACTGGCTGAAGACTTGGCCTCCCATTCGGTTGGGGGGGCGACGGACCCGATTCAGCCCCAGCAGCTAGCTGCGGTTTTAGGTCAGGACAGCAAGCTGGCCGAAAACTTTATGCGCACTGCCGTGATGGTGGCGATTGCCGACGGCACCTATTCCAGCCCCGAGGACGATGTGCTGCACGACTTCTGTGTGGCTCTGGGGCTCCAGCCTAAAATTCTGGAGTCGCTGCGGCTGACGCTCAACTATCGGCCCGATTCAGCTCTGGGAGGCGTAGAGCCCGAGGACGAAGGCCATCTGGAGCCGCTCAAACCGGTGCAGGAATGGCTCGACCATCTGGAGGTTCACGATCCCCGGCTGGCCAAGTTTCTCTGCAAGATGATTCCGCCCCAGTGCCCCTTCGAACGCGATGTGAAGCTATTTGGCCATAAGGTGGTTCACATCCCGCCCATGTGCAAACTCAACCCGCTCTACGACCAGCTGGTGGGTCTGCGTTTCCGCGCCCTGTCCTACCTGGCCGACGAGTGCAAGGAAGATGTCTCCAAATATTGCTAGGGGGTGCTAGAGATAGAGGGGGATTGCTAGCCCTGAACTTCTGGATAGATCAAAATCTTGAAGGTTTCGGGGGTCGGGGTCACGGCTTTCTCTACCGCAGCGGCCAGATCCTTGAGGGCATAGCGGTCGCTGATCAGGGCATCCACGTCAATTCGCTTGTTGAACACCAGATCGGCGGAGAGGGCTTGCAGGCGATAGGAGGAGCTGTAGCTGCCGATCAGGTCAATTTCGCGCCGGTAGAGCACGTTCGGGTTGATCGGAATTTCGACCTCGTCGGGAAATTCGGCAAAGAATAAAATCTTGCCGCCTTTGCGGGTACAGTCGAGCGCCTGGAAGAAAGCTTTTTCGCTGGGGACGGCCAGCATGCTGACATCGACGCCCATGCCTCTGGTCAGGGCGGCAATTTTGGCGGGCAGATCCGGATCGCGAGCGTCAAAGGCGGCTTCGGCCCCGACACTCAGAGCCTTGTCGATGCGGCTGGGAATCAGATCCGTGGCAATGGCCCTAGCTCCGAAATGCTTCACTAGCATGATAAACATCAGGCCAATTGGTCCAGCCCCAGTCACCAGAACCGTTTGACCAGGGGCAATCTGGGCTTTCTTGACCGCCTTGAGACAGCAGTTGGTTGGTTCAACAAAGCTGGCCTGCTCGAAGCTGATCCCGTCGGGGATTTCCATCAGCCCGCCGTTGCGCACAATGTGGCCCGGCACCTTAACATAGTCGGCAAAGCCGCCGCCGCTAGGCGTAAATCCGGCGGTTGTGGTAATGGTTTTGTAGACATCGCACATGGAATAGTTTTCGTTGAGGCAGTAGTCGCAGTGCATACAGGGAATGTGATGCAGCACCACGACCCGCTGACCTACCTGCCAATCGGTCACTTCAGACCCCACCGCAGCAATCGTACCGGCGGTTTCATGGCCGAAAATTCGGGGCGGTTCGTAGAGCGGGTAGAGGATTTTTTTAATATCCGACTGGCAGAGCCCAACCACCTGCACCCGCACCAAAATCTCATCGTTGGCCAGTTCGGGAACTGGGACTTCTTCGTAGCTGAGCTGCTTTACGCCGCGAAAAACCTGTGCTTTCATACGCTTGCTTTCAGATCTGCTTGCTGTGTGCAACGGTCATTAACTGCCACCTCGTCTCTTGGCAACGGAGAACTCCGAATGCAGTCTCCGAAGTCTCGCAGTTCAAGGAGATGGGGGATCTTCTCTCTGCGACAAATCTATCAGGGATTGGACGCTCTTGATCTCTGGGATTCGGGGCAGCAAGCCGATAAAACAGCAAAATCGTGAAACAGCGATACAGTAAAACCAGAATCACAACAGATTTGAGACACAGACTTGAGACGAGCAGGGAGAGCCAGGTATGTATGTCTTGATTGGTGGAGCTGGATTGATTGGTCTGAATTTAGCCCAGCAGCTGGTCGATCTGGGGCATACGGTGGCGGTGATTGATATTGATGCCAACGCCTGTCGCTATGCGCGAGAGCAAATGGGCGTGATGGCGTTTCACGGTAGCGCCGTTAGCACCGATACGCTGCTGGAGGCCGGAATTCGCAAAGCCGATGCGCTGGTGGCGGTACTGCACAACGATGCCCTCAATCTGGCGATGGTGGCGCTGGCTAAACACTATGGGGTGGCCCATATTCTGGTGCGGATGCGGCACCGCGATTTTGCCGAGCCCTACCGCATCGCCGGGGCCACGTCGGTAATCAATACGGTCGATCTGGCGGTTTCGACCATGGTGAACGCGATTGAATATCCCCAGATTGAGTCGGTGATGCATTTTGAACAGGGCCAGATCGAAGTGCTGAAGCTGCCCATCCCGGCCCTATCCCACATTGCGGGCCGCAAACTGGCCCAAATTGCCCAAGATCCCTGCTTTCCCAAAGGCGCACTGATTATTGGCTATCAGGCCCATCCCCATGAAGATTTGGTGATTCCGAACGGCAATACTGTGCTAGAAGCCGATTCCACGGTTCTGATGGTCACTAAACCCGGTGTCATGCATGAGGTGATCGATTTCATGCAGGGCTGTATATCGTAGATTATTCGAATGTTTTCAAGCTTTTTCGCAATTGAATAAGCTAGAGCCATTTCAAGCGGATATTTGCTTGAAAATGCCGCTGAATCTATTTTTTTAGATATTAAAGTGTTTTTCCGTAGATCCACGCTGCTGTAAGCCTGGGCTTAAAGTTTCTGCGGGCAATTTATGGCGCTGCATGCTGTGGAAAATGCTGGGGGCAGTCTGGACTTAGACGGCTCTAAATGACGCTGCCCCCGCTTCAGGTTTTCGGTTTTTTAGCATTTTGTTAGCCGCGCTGCCCCGTTCCTGAACTCTACGCTTCACCACAAGACCTATGGCACGCTCTAACTCGGATTTAGTGTTTATCGATGCAACCGCACATGATCTCCAGCTCACGGCATATGTGGCACCCGAGGCTGAAGTGATGATCCTGACGGCTGAGCAAGATGGGATTGAGCAGATTACTACCGCTCTAACAGGACGCAGCGGCCTCCAAATCCTGCATATTGTTTCGTTCAGCGGTTCGGGCAGCTTGCAGCTGGGCTCTACCCAGCTCACCCTGTTCAATCTCGATCAATATGGCTGGCAGCTCCAGCAGTGGGGTGAGTCGCTGGTGCCGGGAGCAGAAATTGTGTTCTACGATTTTGTCGGTTCAGCGGAAGCGGTGACCTCCCAGTTTTCAGCACCTTTCCTGAGTCGCCTACGTCTGCTAACCGGGGCCAACATTGCCCTGATGAATCGGCAAGAACTGGTCCTGCCCCGCCCCGTTGTCCTATAAGACTGGCTCTTAAAACTGGCTCTGGGGCTGGCCTACGAATCTTCCTCCAGATCCAAAATCTGTTTGTCGATTTGCTGGAGCCGACTTTTCACCACCAGTTCAGAGACGATGCCGCGCCGCTGGGCTTCACTCAACGCCCCTTTTTCCACCAGCAGCAGACGTTTGCGGATCGCATCCAGTCCGCCCGGATCGCGCTGGTCGGTGGCCACCTCTACGGCCCAGCGGTCGTGCAGATCTCGGAGCTGACGTTCGGCCTTGGCCACCTGCACCTGATACTTGGCCCGCATCTCCTCGTAGATCGATTTGGGCAAAATTCCGGTGCGCAGCATGGTTTCTAGCTCGTCCTGGGCGGCTTTGGCCGCGATCAGCTGGGCTCGCAGGGCGTCGGTTTGCTGCCGGGCTGCCGAGATGCTGCCCAGACCCAGCCGTTTGACGATCCAGGGCAGGCTGAGACCCTGAACAATCAGCGAAAACAGCACCGAGCCAAACACAATCGTAATCAGGCTGCTGCGGCTGGCCAGCGTTAGGGGTAAACTCAGGGCCATCGCCATCGACAGCGAGCCTTTGATATTGCCGAGAAACAGCACATGCTGCCAGCGCAGGGGGATGGGCCGGTCGAACCAGCGCAGGGCGGCCAGCAGGGGGTAAACCGAGAGCAAGCGCCCCATTTGGTAGGCGATGACGGCGACCAGCACAGCAGTCAAGCCTTGCCAGACACTGGCGGGCTGAAGTTCGACCCCAATCAGCAGAAAAATAAAGGTATTGACGCCAAATCCTGCATATTCCCAAAAGCTGTAGAGGGTGACGCGAGTTGAGGCCGACACCCGCTGCGACAGGCCGACATTGCCGACCATTAATCCTGCGACGACGACTGCGACGACCCCAGAAACACCCAGGCTCTGCCCCGCCTGAAACGCCCCCAGCGCCAGCGCCACCGTGAGCAAAATGCTGCTGAGGTTGTCGTCAGAGCGAGCAAACAGTCCGGCTCCCAAATATCCCAGTCCCAGCCCGACCAGACTGCCGCCTGCAATCACCTTGACCATGTCCTGGATGCCCTCCACCAGCGTGACATTGCCGCGAGAGGCGCTCAGCAGAATCAGGTTGAACAGCACCAGGGCCACCCCGTCGTTAAACAGGCTTTCGCCTTCGACGATCGTGATCAGCCGCGAAGGTACTGACACCTCCTTAAACAGGGCGATCACCGACACCGTATCGGTGATCGCCAAAATCGTGCCGAGCAGCAGGGCTGGAACCCAATCGAGTCCGAGTGCCAGTTTCAAAATCGCGGCTGTGACGCCTGTGGAGATGATCACGCCGGGGCCAGCCAGCAGGGCGACTGGTTTGATGGTACTGCGCAAGCGGCTGATGTCGGTGTTGATAGCTGCTTCAAACAGCAAAATGGGCAGGAAAAGATTGAAAATCAGCGAGGAATCCAGCCCGATGTTCTCAGGCAAAAAATTGGTGAGTGCCAAACCAGCCAGTACCAACCCTGTGACGTAAGGAATATCCAGCTGGCGGGAGAGCAGCGCCACCGCGGTTGCAACCAGCAGCAAAATGATCCCGCTGATCACGTAGGCAGCAATACCGCCGCTGCTGAAACCGGGAGAGGCGGCTGCGAGCAGAGTAGGGAAGAGGGACATGGCTAGCGGCAAGGGTGAGGGC
>JBJTUI010000073.1:0-11810 GCA_046080625.1 Elainella sp.
CGATCTGGGTTCGTAAGCCGATTTGTTGAGGCGTACTGTGGCGACGAACAATTTGTTGCAATTGCTCTCGTTCGATTGCGCTCAGTTGTAGCGGTGTTGGAGCCAGTCGGGGCATCGGTTTATCCTCGCTATTCAACCCTGACTTTATGGTAGCTCTACTTCCGCCTGGGTCTACTAGTAATCTAGATGGCAGTGTCAGTAGCGATCGGGGTAATCAGGGATGACACCCTGCTCAAAAATCAGCTGGTTTGTCCTCTGCTCTAGTCCTCATGCCCAAGTTTCATGCCTAAGTCTCATACCGAAAATCAGGCCGAAGCTTGAACCCAATATGCCCAGATTGGCTGACCTCAGATCAGCAGACCGAAGATCAGGAGGCCGACCAAATAGAGGCTTCCTCAAAAATTAGATTTAGCTCATCATCTAGGGTTTCTGAGAGAAGCGTATCGTCTGTAGGCTGTTCAGGATTGCCCATGCCGACATACTTTTCGACCAGCAGCAGCAGCTCTCCTTCACCGAATGGCTTTGTGAGATAATCCGTCGCGCCGACCATGCGAGCCTTCACCCGGTCGATGAATCCGTCTTTACCCGTCAGCATGATAATCGGTGTTTCCCGGAATGCCGTTGACTTGCGCAGCATGGCACATATTTCGTAACCATCGAGCTCAGGCATGGCAATATCACAGAGGATCAAATCGGGTTTGAGATGGAACAGGAGGCTGAGCGCTTTGAGGGGATTGCTGATGCTGGCAGCCTGATAGCCATGCTGATTCAAGATCTGCTCAACAGCTGCCCGGATCGTGGCCCCGTCGTCGATACATACTACGCGCGGCTTGGTTTCCCGGTTCAAGACGGCTTGGCCGATCGTCGGTTCGACGGGCGGCGGCGTTAACATCTGCACCAAACCCTGCCGGATGTAGGGATAGATGGCCCTCGCTACAGTTACCACATCCCGATTCAGGTAGCGAGCCATCTGGCGCAGAGTGGTTTTACCGTCACTCCAGCGATCGAATGCCCCAAAGCTCGTTTCGGTCAAAGTCTTCCGGAGCTGCTCCGCATCGGTGATCAGGGGGCATTGTTCTGGCGATTGGATATGGGGATGGAACTGCTTCCATTCCTGCACCTGCTTGACGGTCTGCGCAATCAAGGGGCCGATTTCTAACGTTACGAGCTGGGGAGCTAGGGCTGAGCCCTGTTCAAAAATGAATGAGCCCTGGTGCAGGCTAAACAGCTCAAACAGGGTTTCCTGGACCATACTCTGGATGATGCTGCGCCCCTGATCGGAGGTGAGGGTATGGCTTTCGAGCAATGTCCAAAGGTAGCCATACTCGGGGGCATTTAAGGTGGCGATTGCCGAGAAATTGACAGCATCAAGCGCCTGGTCAACCTTATAGCGACGCAAATAGTCGCGCAGACGGGAGAGATTCGTGGCGCTGTCGCCCGCATAAATGATCTGGCCATTCAGGAAAAAAACGAACCAGGACCGCTCAGCGGTTTTGAGATTGCGGTTCCAGGCTGGCCCTCTTGCTGCATCCCGATTGGCTGGCTGGCTAATGCTATAGGTTTCAATGAACAGCTCTCCAGTCCGCTGTCCTAGCTCGATCAGTTGTAGAATGCTGCGGATATCGATTTCGCTCAGTTTACCCTGCATTGCCTCCAGCCTCTTGTCAGAACAACCCCAATCCAGCTGGTCTTGTCTGCTCTGGCAAACACAGGCTACCAGAGTTCTATCCGAACCTAGGGGATTATCCCCTAACTATAACTCTGGTCCAGGGCTTTCAAGCCTGCGGCAGCCGGTTTGTCTGGGGGATTGACCCAATCAAACTGGTTCGATCCTGAGCTATTGCCGTTAAGATGAAACATAGCCTGAGCGTCCGTGCCACAACCCCGCTCGACCCAAACTCCCAGCTTCAATCTCAATGGATTTAGGAGTTCATTCAGGGAGCGCTACCACGAGGGGCAGTATTAGTCAGCGTGCGGGTAGAGGAGTTGGTAAAGGAGACGTTTGAGACTGTTGTGTCACGGGAATTCTAGGGAATCTTAGGGGGTGAAACACCTAGTGAACTGGCTGATACACTGGTCGATGCACTGGCTTCACTCAGTGAGCTGGCTTACGGCATGGAATTCAAGCGGAAAAGTCTGAACTGATTCAGGTTACTCTTAAACCTTAAGGCAGCCACTGGATCGATTGCGGTTCAGACAGCGATAGGCTGGTGCCTCATGCCGACTCCTGGAGAAATGCAGAGGGTTGAAGATGCAAATCTGAAGGGACAGGCTTCAACGCTCGCTTCAGATTTCCAGACTCAAGGCTAGGCTAGCGCCAGACAGACTGCTAGACAGACTATCGGACTTGGTGAATCAGGTTGGCTAGAGATTAGGTTAACAGCAACAGAAAGGCTGCCAAGGTGTGGGTGAGCTGGCTTGACTGCAAGAATCTTGATAGGGTGAGCCAATTTCTATACAAAAAATTATCGGGTCCGTTGATAGTTCTAGCGAGGTTTCCAGCAGCCCTGCGAGGGTTTGAGCGTAGATAAAGAGGATTTTTGGCGTGCTGTATTTAGCTGAAATTGTAAGGAAAAATAGGGGGATGCTTGGCAGCAGTCGGCCTGAGCTGAAGCTGTTGGCCTGCCAGCGAGCTGAGCTGAGCTGGAGCGCTGTGCCGGGCGAGGAAGTGATTCCGGCTCCAGACGATGTGACATTCAACACAGGAACACTGGTGTTGGTTGAGCTGTCAGCCGGGAAGCAGGTGCAGCGCTGTGTCGAAGCCGGTCGTCAGCTGGTTAGCATTCTGCAAAATTTCTCGCGCCTGCAGGAGAAGGCTAAGACCCAAGAGGAAGAGATTGAACAGTGGAAGCAGTCTCTCACCTACCAGAGTCAGGAGCTGAATCGCCGCGAGATGGAGCTGGAGGCAGCTCAAGACCAAGTGCAGCAGATTGAAGAGGATCTGGAGCGGCTGGAGAAACAGCGCCAGGAAATTGAGGCCGCCCAGGCCGAGGTTGATCGCTTGCGCGAAGAGTTTGAACGCAAGAGCCAGGAGCTAGAGGGCGCTTGGGCGCAGCTGCGAGGCGAAACCAACAAGCTAGAGGAGCGGCAAGCTGCTCTGCAATCAATGACAGCGCTGGATGAAGAGCAGGCCAGGCTGCTCCAGTCGCTGCTCGATCGTCTGGCGGATCCAGCATCGGTTGGACCACTGCAGGAGCAGCTCAACAGCACCTTTGCTGTGCTGATGCAGCAGCAGGAGCATCTGAACGGGCACTGGCAGCAGCTAGAGGAGCAGCGGGCCGCGACGCAGCAGGGCCAGGCAGATCTAGAGCAGCAGATTCAAAGGGTACAGCAGCGCTGGCAGACCTGGCAGCAGGCCCAAACCACCCTGGAGCAGGCTAGAGCAGAGCTAGAGCACAAGCAAAATCTGCTGCAAGCCAAGCAGCATCAGGCCCAGGAGCTGACGGTAGCCATTCAAACCCAAACCAATTTACACCAGGCAGTTTCCCAGCTCAAGGACGGTTCTGCTGGCTTCAACCTGGAAGCCCTGGAACAAATGCCGCTAGAAGCGCTACAGGCTACTGTTGGCGAGTTGGAAAAAGAACTGGAAAAGCTGTCCCGGTTTGTCAGCAGCCAGGAAGAGGAACTGACGCTGCAACAGCAGGAGATTGACCAGATCCGGCAGCAGATCGCTCAGGCCAGTGAATACGATCGGCTGCGGCTCGAAACGGAAATTGCCGACGAGCAGGACCGCTACCAGATGCTAAACGAGACGCTGGTAGGTCAACGTCGCAACTTGCAAGACCGGCAAATTACCCTAAAGCAGCATAAGGTCGTACTGGCTAAACGGCAGGGCTTCCCTCTGCCCAACGATGAGCCAGCAACCATTGATGTAAGCCCTGTTTTAGCCCTAATCGAACAGCAGCAGCAGCAGTACACCACACAGCTCCAGAGCCTGGAACAGGAGATTACTGTCTTGCAAACCGAACTTGAGCCCTGTCGGACTCAGGTTTCGCAGCAGGCCGAAGCCCAAACGGCAGCTTGGACAGAGCTGCGGCAATTGGAGGAGCAGTTGCGGACCCAGGCCGGGTCAGTGGCAGAGCGTCTGGGCAAAGTTGATGCCTATCAGGCGGTTTTGCAGCCGATTCAGGACAATCTAAATCAGCTGCGCCAGCAGACCGAATCTGCCCTGGCCGACCTGCAGCAGCAGCAGGAGTCGAGTGCAGCCCAGAGCCAGGTGATTGCCGAGATGCGGGAAACCATTCAAAGGCTGACAAACCATACTCCAGAGCTGGCCATGTCTTGAGGATCGCCTAGGACCCATCTAGATCAGCTTTGGGCGACTAGCTATTAGCCTCAGATTGTCCCTGACTCCAGAGAACAATCCAGTCCTGCTGGACCTGGGCGATTGCTCCACCGGGAAAGGGGTCGGTTTGGCTGCGGTTGGGCGCATGAAGGAGCCCCATCAGCTTTTCGATCTGGGCAAAGGTTGGAGCAGCGGGCAATAGCGTTTGGAGAAATCGCCGCAGCACGCGCCGCTGTAAGGCTATGGGCGCAGCTCGCAAAGCGATCCGATTCAGCTTAAGCGTCTGATGTTCAGGCCCGCAGATTGGCTCCTGGACCGCCGGGTCGGAACAACCGGGTTCGATTGCTCCGCAGATGACCTCTGTCCAGAGTTGTTGGGTCGCGGCTTCCAGGTACTCTACATCCGAGCGCAACAGTTCCGCCGTCTGGGCCAGCGCTTGCTCCACCTGGGCATTGAAGTGGGTTTGCAGATAAGGAATCAGGGTCTGGCGAACCCGGTTGCGAGCAAACCGCGATTCCCGGTTAGTTGAGTCTTCCCAGACTGTAAGAGCAGCCTGCTGGCAAAACAGCCCAGTTTCAGCCCGCATTACGCCCAGCAAAGGTCGCACGAGCTGGATTAGAGGAACAAGCTCCCGCTGCCAGGCCAGTGCTTGCAGGCCGTCTGCCCCGCTGCCGCGCAGCAGATTGAGCAGCAGCGTTTCGGCTCGGTCGCTAGCTGTATGACCTGTCGCAACATAGCCATATCCCTTGATTTGAGCGATTTCGGCTAGAGCCTGATAGCGCCATTTCCTCGCTTCCGCCTCACCTGGGAAAAGCGTTGAGGCCGTTGCCTCGTGATAGGCCAGCTGCCAGGTGGCTGCCAGTTGCCTGACATAGGCAGCATTGGCCCCAGCATCGGCTCGCCAGCCGTGGTTACAGTGGGCTACCCCAAGCTGCCAACCCCATTTGGGCTGTAGATCTAGCAGCAGCCGCAGTAGACAGAGCGAATCCTGGCCGCCTGAAACTGCAACCAGCAGCAAGGCCCGTTTGGGTAGAAGCTGAAGCCGTCTGAGGGTTCGATGGACTTGAGCATGCAGCGGCGTCCAGAGTGGAGCTTGAGCCATCGCAGTGCGCCCTCCGTCTGATTATCTGATTGTCTGATTGGTCTAAATCGAGTCAGCGGTTCGTCCCGGTTAGTCGTCGTCGTTAGTAATCGTCGTCGGGGAAGTCATCAAGCGGATCGGTTTGGCGGTAGTCACCCGAGCCATAGGGATCTTGCTGGCGACGGGGCAAGTAGGGAATTTCGCGGGCCGTTTCTTCACCTCGGTAGCTGTCGGCTTCTCGCAGCAATTTCGGCGGGCGCTCTGGGCAAAACTCCAGACGAATTCGGACTCGGCCCCGTTGCCAGCCCTGGTTTTCAAACCGCAGGACCTCGCAGCTCTGACCCCGGTCGTTGAACCAGCCCTCTCGCTCATCGGACCATTCGGCCTCCTGTTCACTGATCAGCTGGGCCAGTGCATCTAGAAACTCGCTTACCTTAAACGTTGGGTTTGCCATAACGATGCGGCCCGACTGCACAAACAGTACTTCATCGTCTCTGAGCAGCCCGTAGTCGTTGTCCATGCGATTTACCTGATAGAGAAATGCCTGATATGTATGAAACAAAACTGGGGAATCTAGCTGATTAGCAGTTTGCTAAGTTACAGAAACATTGAGGCCAACTCAAATTGGTGCAACTTATAGTCAAATAGGTGGTCAACCTAGTTCAGCCAAATGGGTTAACTTCTAAACCCGTAGAACGAGTGATTTCAAGCAGCCCGACTCAATTTTAAGCTGGTTACATCAGGAACAGAAACAGGATTACGCGAGGGCATAAAACCATGAAGTTTCTACTATTTGCAACGGCAATCAGTCTATTCAGTGGGGTTATGCTGCCCGTCTGGGCAGGCAGCCCTAGCTCTGCCTCCTCTGAATCCATATCGTCTAACGCCCCATCGATTGCTCCGGTCTCGGTTGATGCAAGAGATTTAACGGCTGAAACGACCCCTGAGCGCAGTTCAGTTCAATCTCCCAATCACTCGGAGCGACTGTCAGAGCAGGCCCAGCGCATTAATCGCAATCTGGGTACTCAACAGTCGCCACCGCCCCAGCAGCTACAGGAGTTGAGGGAGATGCTCGACTTACCCGATGGCATGGTGATTCGCGGCGGTTCCCCAGGTGGGGTTGGGGTTGGCCGAGAATTTTAATCTGCCCATGGAATAGCGCTTTGATTAGCCCGTGGGCTATTGAGTAAGCCTACAGGAACCAGCCGTAGCTGTGCAGGCCTTTCCCCAATAAGTTGACGCCCAAGTAGCAAATCCAGACCACCATGAATCCAGTTGCGGCCAAAATTGCCGGACGCCGCCCCTGCCAACCGCGTGTAATCCGCGCATGCAGGTAGGCCGCAAACACCAGCCAGGTAATGAGAGCCCAGGTTTCCTTGGGATCCCAGCTCCAGTAAGACCCCCAAGCTTCGTTGGCCCAAACGGCTCCGGCGATGATGCCAATGGTGAGCAGCGGAAAGCCCAAACCAATGATGCGATAGCTGATATTGTCCAGGGCATCGGCCAAACTCAACCGCTGGGGCGACAAAACGGTGGCTGTTGCGGGAGTGATGACGGCGACTCCGCCAGCTGAATCGGGGGAGATAGCCAGATTATCAGACAGGGCAACCGCGCTAGGCGGCTGGGAGGGGGTTGAGCGATGCAGCCTGTAGGCAGTGCTGCGGTAGGCTCCCGTACCAACTGAACTGCCCTTCAGCTCAATGTTCTGGCCGCGCGTCACCACCAGAAACGCTACTGCCAGCAGCGACCCTACCATCAGGGCGGCGTAGCTTAAGAGCATCACACTGACATGCATCATCAGCCAGTTGGATTTCAGAGCCGGAACCAGCGGTTCAGCAGTCTGCATCTGGCTGGGCAGAGTCAGGGCGGCGAAGGCCGTGATCCCCATAGCTACTGGGGCTGTGACTGCTCCTACGAGCGGACTGCGGCTCATGGACTCGGCCAGAAAATGTATGGCTGTGATCCCCCAGGCGATGAAAAATAACGATTCGTAAAGGTTGCTGAGTGGGAAGTAGCCTGCTTCTAGCCACCGGGCTCCCAGCAGCGCCGCGATACAGAGATTTGCTACCCCCATGCCTGTCGCCCCAACGGTGGGCAAATAGGCCAGACCGGGAAACGCAACGCTGCCCCAGTAGGTCAGCATGGTGACAAACAGAACCGCAAAGGAGGCATTGTCCAGCCAGTTCTGAAGCGCGACCAAATCCATGCAGTTCTCTCCAGTGCTAAATCGTGTGCTAAATCGTGAAGTTGCTAATGATTATGAGCGACCGTCCACACCCCAGAGGCGTTAAACAGGTCAAAGGACGGAGTTGTTACCAACCCTCGAAAAGAAATTTTCAAAAATTACTCCTGTTCCTATCCTATCGAGTCTTGGGAGTTTATTGAGGCGGGCGTGGTTCTGCTGAGTCCTCAAGGTTTCTGACTAAATTGATCACAAGCCCTAGGGAGAAACTTGAGAGCTAGGGTTTTCTAAAGCAGGGGCTGGCAGTGGCTTGGGTGCATCGCCCTTGCGTAAAATGATGTGGGTGTCATAGCGGGTGGTGCGGTTATCCTGCAATGCCGCAGTCAACCCAATAGCGCGAATTGCTTCGATAAACGCCTGGTTCTCAGGGGGCAATTTGGGCAGCGGAAGGGCTGGATTGGCGTTAAGTCGATCCAGATCGATGAAGAAATGGCCGTTGTTGGGTTTCAGATCAGCAGAATCGACCTGACGAAACAGCGAATTGTCAGCCAGAGTTTTGGCCGGACTGGGAAGGAAGGTGCTGGCCAAGTCGCTGCCAATGGCCAGGAAAGCCACATTGCCGTCGAGCCAGCCGTGGCTGAGGGTGAGCGAGCCAAACGGCGAAACCCATTGGGTCACGGGTTTGTCACCCACCTGAGTTTGTTTGACCGTAAAGCGGTAGCGGGTTTTGACCAGCTCATCCAGCTTTTTGAACGACTCTTCGGCGGCTTTGCGGTCGTTGGTTTGAGTGATCAACACCACTCCTGCCTTTGAGCCAGCCAGAGCGGCCCGGCTGAGCCCTGCTTCTGGCGAGGGAGAGGCTTCACTATCCGATTCAGGAGAAGCTGATTCGGGGAGGGGCTTGGGTGTACTGTTTGTCCCTCCTTCAGGCGTGGCGATCAGGGCCAGCGAAAACTCGCCGTTCATCCAGTTGATCAGGTCCTGATCCAGATCGAGACCTGTAAGATTGGTGACGCTGCGACGCAGTCGGTCGGGATCAAGCAGGCCCTGAGCAGGCACAATCTGGCCGTTCGGTTGAGCTTCAGGCAGCTGGGCATAGGTTTGCCAGCTCTGCTTCAAATTGCCTCCCGTGATGGCAAATAGGGTATCAGTAGGCAGCAACAGCGGCATCCGTTCAGCGCTGTTGGTCACCTTGAAGCGAGTTCGACGGTTGGCTGCCAGCCAGGAGACGGCTTGAAACCGCAGGCCATCTGGCTCCAAACTGACGGTTCCGGCCAGACCCTGATTGGCCTTGAGGGGCAGCAGGAGTTGGGGAGGGATGGGTTGGCTGGTGTTACTGGCCGTGATCGCTGTCGCGGCAGGTAAGTTCACATAGACCTGCATGAACGGATCGGTGGTGGCAATATGGCTAAGAGCCTGGCTGTAGCCGGACGTTTGGGCCACCGAGGGCTTGCCTTTGAAGGTGTCGATCACCCGCTCCACGGCCTTAGGGTCATTGGAAGCTACAACAAACCGGCTGTCCAGCACCGCTGCCGCATAGGCTCTGCGTTCTGCCCCCTGCACTTCCCGGATTTTGACGCCCCGGTAGTCCCGATCAACCCAATCTTGACCTGCCGCCACCCTGGGAGTAGCAAACAGCTGTTGAGCCTTGGCCGGGTCGGCGATAGGCAACACCATGACGGTCGATTGCTGTCCGGCAGCAAGAGCGGCGGGGTCATAGGGCGTCACCTTCTGGTTTCCCTGCCCCTGACCGGCGGCGGGCAGCAGAAACGCCGTTGTGATTTCGCTGCCTACCCAGGGCTGAATGTCGCGCTGGTAGTTCAGGCCATTGGCGATCAGCAGCCGGTCGCGGAACTGGGCCAGCTTTTGGTCAAAGGTCGCCTGGGAGTCGGGGGTGCCAAATCGCCTGACCTGCTGCCACTGTCCCCGGTTGGTCGTGAAGGAGAGCAGCATGGCCGTGTCCTGGGGAATAATCTCGGCTCCGGGGGGCATTCCCACCAGAGTGGGCCGCTTCTGAAGCAAGCCCCAGGCAATGACACCGCCGATCAGGAACCCGGCAGTGCTGCCCAGGGTGAGTAGGAGCGCTGATTTTCGCTTAAGCAATTTTTCGACCACAGATCATTCCCTCTCACGCAGGTCAGGTCCGTTCCAGCAGTTCGATTTTGCCAATTTTGCCTGAGCCTAGGATAAATCTAGGGTAAACAATTGGCCCATCAAGCTAGGAGACTACGAACAGTACTATAGACGATGAATTTCAGATTGCAACGCTGGTGATAATCGAGTCAAACAGAGAAAAATAGCGCAGAGACGCCAAATTCAAAGCACTGTGCCAGGACCATGCTAAGTAGGTAGGTGCAAATAATCTATTAGGATAGGGGGCGCAGCTCCTTACCCTGTCCAAATCCGAGAACCCTGTCAAAACACGAAATCGAGCTCAAGCGTCCAATTAGCTGTGTGTTGGGAGTTTAGCTCAGCTGGCTCGGCTCGGACCAGGCGAATCTGCTGGATAAACTCCCGAAAATAGAACCGACGCTCTGATTCTGACAAGTCTAACCAGAATTGGGGAATCGAAACGGCCTCGGCAGTTGCCTGCAGGTTGACGGGCGGCAGCTGGGCCAGCCGGGACTGGAGGGCCGCGATCTCGGTTTTGAGACGATAGCTGCGCAAATCGGCAGTTTCCGGGTCTAGAATAGCAGCGTCAACCAGACTGGGCAGTTGCTCTAACGCCTGCTGCTTGGTGACGATCTGGGTGGCCAGGTTCTGTTTCAGGCCGTCAAGGTCGGGCAGGGCAGCCTGGCGGATCGCGGGTAGCAAATCCGAACAGATATGCTGGATTGCCTGCTCTAGAACCTGCTGATAGGCAATAGCCCGACATTTGGGCTGTTTAGGGCAGGCTGTTGGGCAGAGGTAGAGGTATTCGTAGCGCTTGCGGGCCACATGGCTGATTTTGAATGTCGATTTGCAGGTGTCGCAAACCACCAGACCCGAGAGCGACCGGGGCGCGCTGGCTGCACGAGGCGGCAGCGCCCGATTGCGGCGCAACAGCCGATCAATTTGGGCGGCTTCCTGGCGCGACAAAATTGCCGCATGGGTATTTGAAATAATCTCGCCCTGGCGGTAGCTCAAATCGCCCCGATAGACCGGATTAGAGAGCCAGCGCTTGCCGGTCGAAACGGAGATTTTTTTGCCATATTTCTTCTGGAGATAGCGAACACTCTGGCGCAGCGAGCCGTAGAGCAAGAAATGTTCGAAAAAGTCTTTGATCACCGGAGCAGTGCTGCGATCCAGCATGTAGTGATCCTTGCCGCGACGGTAGCCATAGGGGGCGCGACCCGGCGGCGGCACGGCCCTGAGGCGATTACGGGCGTGACCAAGCTGGAGGCGACGGCTCTGCTGGGCCTGCACAATTTGCCCCAACAGCAGCAGCTCAGACTGGAGCGACAGGTCGGTAATGGGCAGCCGGTCGGGGCCAATTCGAACCTCAACTCCTAACCGGGTAAATTGCTCTAGCCGGTCGCTGACCTCGGCCAGTGAGTCACCCAACTCTTCCAGGTGAGGCAGCCAAACATAGGCCACCTCGTGGGCCTGGGCTTCACAGTCAGCTAACAGCTGCTGCAACTGTTGACGGCTACCCCGATCTGGATATGGCCGATCGACCTGAAGCGGGTCAGCGAGGCCGGACGAAGCTTCGAGCAGGGGGTCAGTGTAGGTATAGGCAAAAACGAGTGGGGAACTAGCCGACATAGCGTGAAAGCCTGTAAAACCAAAGCAATGGATCGAGCTGAACCCGCCTATGAGCTTATCTGTTCGCTGACCTGTTTGCTTAGAGCCAGTTCTTCAGACTCAACAGCAGCTGAGGCTAGGGCTGTAATTTCAGCCTACCTAACTTGGTGGCCTGATTGAGAAAGTAACATCAGATACAGAAAATTAGACCCCGATTCCTAAATAGCAAGCCTAAACGAAAAAGATGAGGCGATTGTGAAAGAAGTTTGTTAGCTAACCTGAGCTAATTTTTAACCTGATATTTACAGCGTATTGCAGAACTAATTAGTACAGTAGCAGCAGTGAGCAAAGTAGTTTCGCAATTCCCGACTTGAACAGAGACTAACTCCTAGTTCTAACAACGGTAGTGCCCTTTCGTAAAGGATAGAGGAAAATAGATAGGAGTTGGCTTCTCCCCCCCATCAGTTTCTCATGAAACCCTACCTAATCTGCCCAAGCTGCGGATCTGATGACGTGATGAAAAACGGCACCACTCGCCG
>JBJTUI010000074.1:0-3167 GCA_046080625.1 Elainella sp.
TGGTTGAAATAGTAGGGCGTTTGCAGAATCACCTGATCGCCCGGATCGGCAATCGCCAGCACCGCATTCACAAACCCCATATTGCTGCCTGCGGTCACGACAATCTGCCGGTCTGGATCGGCAAAAATCTGATTCTCGCTGACCAGCTTTTGCTCGATCAGCTCTCGCAGTTCGGGGACGCCAATCACGGCCTGGTAGCGGTGCAGCAGCGGCTCGGCCAGAAACCGCTGAATCTGCTGAATCGCGCCGGGCGGCGGCCCGTATGACACCACGCCTTGCCCCAGAGAAATCGTGCCGGGGTTTTGGGCAATCAGGTCGCCCACCACCGGAATTACGGGCTGCTGCACCGCCTGCATCCGCAGCGCTGGATTAATTGCTGGCCCAATTGCTGGTTGACTTGCTGAACTACTTGCTGAACTACTTGCCGAACTACTTGCTGGATTGATCACGGGCCAAGTCCTGTTGGGTTGAATCTGGGGAGCTACTGCTACCGGATTTTAATGCGGAATTCTAGAGGCCGAACCTGAAGAAAGGAGTAGAGCCCTCTGCCAGAAGCCAAGTTTATCGGTTTGGGTGATGGGGCTGGCAATTCTTTGGGGCAAGCATTTTGGGGCGAGCATTCAAGAGTTCTGGGCAATCCAGGTGAAAAATTGGGGCGGTTAGAGCAAAATGAGAGGCATTGTGCCTCAGTCATCAAGGAGCAGGGCAATGGGACGGAAAGCATGGAGTTGGCAAGTCGGGCTGGGGGTTGGCCTACCGCTGATCCTCTCTGGCACAGGGTCACTGGTCGGCCTGCTGGTTGGCCCCTCTCCTCTGGGAAACTTCCTGCCCCAGATCAGCCCACCAGCTCTAGCCCAAGCCGCCTCCCCAGAAGCCGAGAAAATGGCGGCCCTGAAGCAGACCAGCAGCCGCTGGATTGAGGTCAACATCGCCACCCAGCGCCTGATTGCCTGGGAGGGCAACCGGCCCGTCTATGCCGTGATCGTTTCAACCGGCACCGACGACCATCCCACCCTGCCCGGCAGCTTTACCATCCAATCCAAGCACCGCACCGCCCGGATGCAGGGCGAAGGCTACGACGTGCCCGACGTGCCCTACACCATGTATTACTACGGTGGCTACGCCATCCACGGAGCCTACTGGCACCGCCGCTTTGGCACCACCATGAGCCACGGCTGCGTCAATGTCGCGGTCAACCACGCCGAGTGGCTGTTTGACTGGGCCTCGGTGGGCACACCCGTCGTCGTGCATTTCTAAGCGTGCATTTCTAAGCGTGCATTTCTAAGCATCAGCCCAGCCTCTACTCACCCGAGCAGCAAGCCTAGAGGAGTTGTCGAGGGACTTGACAAAGCAGTTAAGTGTATATACACCTATAACTATGGAACCATTCTCATCCCTCACCGTGGTAGACCTCCAAGGGGTTGCCGATACCTGCACCTGCTTCAACCTGCGCAAGGCATCCCGGTTGATTACCCGCTTCTATGCCGAAATGCTCAAGCCCACTGGGCTGGTGAATACCCAGTTCACGATTTTGGCGGCGGTAGCTCTGGCCGAAACCGGTGCGGTGGCGTCGAACACCATGAGCCATCTGGCCACAGGGCTGGGCATGGATCGCACCACCCTGACCCGCAACCTCAAGCCCCTAGAGCGGGACGGCCTGCTCCAGATTCAGCCAGGGCAGGATCAGCGCGAACGGGTCGTCAGCCTCACCCCCGCCGGACAGGAGCGTCTTGCCCAAGCCTTTCCGCTCTGGCAGCAGGCCCAAACCCAAGTGATCGCCGCCCTCGGCCAACAGGACTGGGAGCAATTGCTGGCTGAGGTCACAAAAACCGTTTCGACGCTGGAAACGCTCTGACCCGTCCACCTGTTGAACTTCAGCAAGAGCTGTTTCATAAAATGTGTATATACACTCTATTTTGGAGGCCCGCATGACGCCAAATCAGGTTCATCCCCGACCGCAACGGATCAAGCTGCCCCTGAATCGCTGGGGAATTGGGCTAGGCGCGGCCCTGGTTATCGGCAGCATCGGGCTCTTCCGGCCCCAGCCTGCCCAACCGCCTGTAGTTGCCCAGCCCCTGCGGGCCGTCACGGCACTGGGACGCCTTGAACCCCAGGGCGAAGTAATCAATATTGCGGCCCCAATGTATCCCGAGGGGGCCAGAATTGCCGAGCTGCGGGTGGAAGCAACAGATCAGGTCAGGTCAGGCCAGATCATAGCCGTACTGGACCGACGCGATCGCCTCCAGGCCGCACTCGATCAGGCCCAGCGACAGGTAGCGGTTGCCCAGGCCCAGCTGGCCCAGGTCAAGGCCGGAGCCAAACGGGGCGCAATTCAGGCCCAGCAGGCCCAGATTGGCCAGATCCAGGCCCAGATGCGGGACGATGTAGCAGCCAAACGAGCCACCCTGGAGCGACAGGCCGCCGAAGTCCGCAATGCCCAGCTGGAAGCCCAGCGCTACCAAACCCTCTATCTGGACGGAGCCGTGTCGGCCTCGTTGCGCGACAGCAAGCAGCTGACCCTGGAGACGGCCCAGCAGCGGCTGAGCGAGGCCAGAGCCGCCCTCAATCAAACCGCCTCCACCCTGACCCAACAGCTCAATGCCGCCAGCGCCACTCTGGATCAGATCGCCGAGGTGCGTCCCACAGATATCCAGGCCGCCGAAGCCGAAGTCGCCAGTGCCCTGGCCACCGTGCAAACCGCCCGCTCCAACCTGGAAACCGCCTATGTCCGCGCCCCCCAGGATGGCCAAATCCTGCGAATTCAGGCCCGCTCTGGGGAAATCGTCGGTCCCGAAGGCATCGCCGAGCTGGGCAACACCCGCCAGATGGAAGTCGTGGCAGAAGTCTACGAAACCGATCTGGCCAAACTGCGGCTGGGCCAACCCGTGACGCTCACCAGCCTCAACCAGGCGTTTAGCGGCGAACTGCAAGGCCGGGTCTACCGCATCCTGCCCCAGATCGCCAAACAGGACGTGCTGAACACCGACCCGGCGGCCCGGATTGATGCCCGCGTTGCCGAAGTGCGCATCCGGCTCGACCCCAGCGATCTGCCCAAGCTGCAGAACCTGACAAACCTGACCGTGCAGGCCGTGATTCAGCTGGGAGGCTAGGGCCATGAAGTTTTGGGCGATTAAACCTGAGGCGATTAAACCTCGGGCTATGAAACT
>JBJTUI010000075.1:0-8256 GCA_046080625.1 Elainella sp.
TTTGCCAGCCGTTGAACCCTCGAACCCTGTAGAGTTACCCCAGCCCGATCGAGCAGTGTCAGGCAGAGAATTAGCGCATCTGGACCAGAGGTTGTACCACTAGCTTCTAGGTTTAATATGCCCAAACTTGGTTTGCGACCACGCAGCCCATCGGCTCAGGTTGAATGCCGCATCAGGTCAAACTTTACAGAAGTTTGGATTTTTTCTCTGTTCAAGAATTATAATCGAGCTATGCAAGGGTCTATAGCAAAAGACACCCCAACTAGTTTGGAGTGTCTTCTACTTTTTAAAGGGGAATCTGACCAAGCGACGATTAGAAGGTCATTTCGGCGGCCTGAACCCGCTCGACCTGTTTCTTCTTGATCACCAGCAGGATCTGAGTCAGGGTAACTGCGGCCAGGAAGGCCACGAGCCCCTTGATCCGATTCGGGCTTTGCAGAACAATCTCAGCATCGCGCTGACCAAACCCGCCCACGTTGGGGTTAGAGGTTAAGGCCACACCAGCGGCCACTTCTTCGCCTTCCGAAACGATCAGCTCAGGCCCAGCCGGGATCTTGTCCACGACCGCATCGCCCTCGGCTGGCCGAATCGTGACCTGGTAGCTGCCGTCATCGGCCTTGGTGATTGAGGTGATCGTCCCGGCTGCCGAGGCGTTAAAGACGCCGTTGTTGCTCTTTTCACCGGTTGGGTAGACTTGTCCCCGGCCCCGGTTGCCGCCCAGATGGATCTGGTATTTGCCGAAGGGCGTGGCTTTGTTGGTGTTGGGGTCAGGCGACAGCACCGGGAAAACGATTTCCTGATACTGATCTCCCGGCAGCGGGCCGACTAGAACAATATTGTCCTTGGTTTCGCTGTAGGGCTGGAACAGATAGCTGGGGCCGACTTCTTCTTTCAGGTCCTCGGGAATCCGATCTTCTGGAGCGATTTTGAAGCCCTCGGGCAGCATCAGCACGGCCCCGACATTCAGGCCGCCTTTTTCTCCGGTGCTCAGCACCTGCTGGACGCTCTTGTCGTAGGGAATTTTGACGACCGCTTTGAACACGGTGTCGGGCAGAACGGCCTGGGGCACTTCAATTTCTACGGGCTTAGCCGCCAAGTGGCAGTTGGCGCAAACAATCCGCCCCGTAGCTTCGCGCGGATTTTCGTAGTTTTGCTGTGCCCAGAAGGGATAGGCTTGAGCGGCCTGGGGCTGCACAAAATCGGGTGTTACCCAGAGGGCAAACATGGCAACAAGCACCAGCACAGACTTCAGCAGTCTGCCGCCGTGCGGAAGGAAAATTGACCAAACGGTTGACTTCATTGTTAACGGTGTTCAGTAACAAAGGATGCAAATCGAGAATCGAAACCAGGTGCTGCGGGGTTGACCGACTGGGTTTCTAGGTCCACCAGGGGTTGTCGCCCGTCCGGAAGTCGGTTTCTGTCCATTGGGTGAAAGTCACCTTGCCGTTGTCGGTGACGTCGGCATGCACCAGAGCCAGCGACAGCGGAGCCGGACCGCGAACAACTTTGCCCTGGCTGTTGTACTGAGAACCGTGGCAAGGACACATAAATTTATTTTCGCTAGCATTCCAGGGCACAACGCATCCCAGGTGGGTGCAGACCGCGTTAAGGCCATAGTCCGCAATCTGGTCGGCGCTTTCCACCACGATGTAGGTGGGGTCGCCCTTCAGCCCCTGGGCCAATACTCGCTCGCCGACATTATGGCTGGCCAGAAATTCGCTGGCTACAATGTCGTTACCCAGAGCATCTTTGGCGATTACCCCGCCCCCAGAGCCACCGCTCGACGGGGGAATAAAGTATTTCACAATCGGATAGAGCGCGCCCAGAGCAGTGCCGCCCGCTGCACCCAGCAGCAGCAGATTCATAAACTGGCGACGCCCAAGATCGGGCACATCAGGAGTTTCAGAGAGTTGAGCCATGATTTGGAACAGAGGATAAAAATTTGAGCGGGATTTCAATGAACCTAGAGCAAACTGCTACCCTGAGCTGTTGCTTAAATCTGGTTCTTATAACGATGCCTCGCAGAGGCTGAATGCGGCCAAATCGGCTGCCAGATTGGCGGAGGCCAACTGGGTCAGTGCCAAGCTGCCGACGCAAAAACCGAATTTCGATTTAGGTGCCTTCGTTTTCTCGGCTGCTTCAAACCAGGTTTCTCGATCATCCAGCCCTTCAGATTCGAATCGTCCGATGCCAGAGGAGCAATGCTTCAAAACAGCCCTGTTCGAAACAGCCCTGCAAACTCGCGGCTCAACCCTCAGGCTGGCGCTGCGTTCACAGATCTTCTAGAAGTATTATTGCATGTATGAATCGCCCTAATTGCGGTTGCAATTTGAGAATCCCACCAGATTTTTTTGCGACCGCTGGCTCCCCCTAGGCAGGAAAAAACTTTTAGGGTATACCTAGGGCAGATTCTTCAAGTCCAGTTCTTCAAGTTCAGGATCTCTGAGCTACAAATTGGGCTTCCGCAAGCTTCTAAGACTATAAATTTGGCTCAAGTAGAAAGCAGAATCGCGGCTCCAGTTGTAACCTTATCTTTTGCCCTATTGATGCGCTTCTTTAGACTATGAATAATTTTGGTGTGCGGTTGTGGTCTGGTGATCGCCAAAAGAATTGCCAGCAGGACACTCATAAGCCCTGCTCTCCCCAAGGTCGCTTGACGAGTCGGCCTCGGCGGGTGGCCCAGGCGGCTCTCCCGTTTTTGCTGGCTGGCTTTTCGCTGGTCAGTTTGCCAGTGCGCCCGGTTACAGCGGCAACGTACTACAATCCCCGCCCCTACCGCAGCTCCCAGGCCGACTACGATAGCTGTGCTGCCGGGCTGTTGAGCGCAGGTTTGAGCCCGGAAGATGCGGCAGCGGCCTGTGGCGGAGCACTTTACCCCCAAGCGCTTTCAGCCTGCGTCACCGCTATTGATGCTGGAACTGAGATTCTGGCCACGGATGCTCTTTCCAGCTGCCGTCGCGTCCGGCGTCCCGAGGAACTGGCCAGCTGTGTGGTTGGTATTACTGGCGTCAGCACCACGGGCACAGAGCCACTCGATGTCCTGACCTATTGCCGTCGCAGTTTGCTGCCGCTGCGCTTCTCGAACTGCGTGGTCGGTGTTGCCACCCAGGTGACGACCTACACGACCACCGAGATGATGAACAACTGCATTGCGGCCACCAATCGCCCCCGCCAGGTGCTGCCTAATTTCATTCCCCAGGGTCAGGAAGTGCCGCTCCAGCCGCTGCCGAATACCGAAACCCCCGAGCCTACCCTGTCTACGCCGCGTACGACGACCCCGACTCCCACAACCCCAACCACTCCTCGGAGTGTGCCTGCACTCTGGTAGAAGGCTCTGGATGGTAGAAGGCTTTGGATAGCCCCGATAGCGGCCAGGTCAAAACTCTAGGATAAAGCTCAGAACCCGGAGGCTCAAATCAGCTCCGGGTTTTTGACTGCATTTTTGCTGGCCTGTTTGGCAGCATGAGCAGTGTAGTATTGGGCGAACTACACCGGGCGTAATTACACTGGGCAAATTACATTTGGTCAAACTACGGACGAACTACTGCTCAGTCGTGCCGGGATTAGCCACCTGACGCTGGGCCACCTCCGAGCAGTCGCGATTCCGGCCCCGCACCTGGTTGATCGTGCGGCACTGTTCCCAGGCAATCTGATAGGTCAGATTTTGGGGCAACTGGGACTGCTGGGCCAGCGCCTGCCGGAAAAACCGCAGACTTTCCTGGGCTTTCCCCTGCTTTCTGAGAATCTGGGCCTTCAGGTAAAACAGCTCCGGGTTGTTGGGCGTCTGCTGAATGGCGCTATCCACGGCAGCTAACGCCTGCTCCGGCTTGTCGAGATCGCGATAGGCGATCGCAATGCCGCGCTGGGCCAAATAGGATGGGCCAGCATAGGTCTGGAGCCGCTGGATCGCCTGCTCTGGGTTGGAGAACGGCAGGTTGACCGCCAACATCAAATCCATGTAGCCCTTGAGCAAATTCAGCTCCGGGTCCTCCGGGTCAATGCGTTCGGCGGCTTCAAGGCTGTCAAAAATCTGCTGGAGCTTGCTCAAAATTGCCGGTGTGGCCCGCACGGTGCCTTGCGTCGAGAGAGTGTGGGCTCCTTCGAGAAACTGACCGGCAGCCACATAGAGGTTGCCCCTGAGCGGATCGCTGGCCAGCAGTTGCTCAGCCGATTCGCGGGTGAGGCGAGCATTCTGCCCCATGGTGTCCCAGTCGCGATCAATATAGGCCAGAGCGGCTTTCATGGCGTAGGCCAGGGGTTCACCCGCCTCAGCGGTCTGCAAAACCTGGGCCGCCTGCTTGTAGTCGCCCTGTTCAAACAGCAGCTTGAACGCCGCTTCGGTTTGGCTGCCAATTTGCCGCGGGTTGGCGCTGCGGAACGGATCGGCCAGGGCAGGGCTGACCCAGGTCGCTAAAGCAATCAGCGTACTAGTCGCGACCGCCGTGAGCCGCTTCAGGGCCGTTTGGGTTAGCTGGTGCCGTTCGGGTTGAACCTTGGGCTGAACCAGCACCGAAAAATTCTGGGGATGCGAGGAGAATAACATCATTCTGCTTGAAACTTGATTGATGAAAGAACCGGGTCGCAAATCTGCATCAAACAAACTTGAAAAATTTGTTGGAACGAATACCATTCTGTACTCTAACCCGCGTAGGCAAACTTCCGTCAATTTTCCGCTACGGCAGGTTCGATTGCCGAGCGAGTCAGAGCGGTCTGTGGGTCCCGTCTTCTGACGATTCCAGCCGAGAGAAGTTCCACCTCTAACTTCGCTCAACCAGCATCCGAGTCAGCTCTGCTGATCCGATTTAGAATGGGCGGCAATACCGTTCAGACTCCGTTCAGACCCAGGAGTTCGGTCAAGCTGCTATAAAGGGAAAAGTGACGCCGTCCGGCCCAGATTCTGGCTGTATTAATGCTCTATTTGAAAGACCTGATCTACCATCCTGCCGCCACACCCGACCCGATTCTCAAATCCGTCAATCTTGAATTGGCTCCCCAGCAGCTCGGCCTGGTGATCGGTCCCAGCGGTTCCGGTAAGAGTACGCTGCTGGAAATGATGTCGGGATTGGCCCGCAAAACCTCTGGCCAAATCCGCTGGCGCGACCAGGATCTCACCCCAGACCAGCTCCAGCAGCTAGCTGGCTTGGTATTTCAGTTTCCTGAGCGCCACTTTTGCGGCCACACGATTCTGGAGGAACTGCGGTTAGGCCACCCGGAATTAGGCAAGGAGCGGATCGATCAGGCTCTGGCAGCCGTGGGGCTAGATGAACTGTCGGTGCAGCTTTCGCCCCGTTCGCTCAGCGGTGGACAACAGCGGCGGCTGGCTCTGGCTGTGCAGTTAATCCGTCAACCCTACCTGCTGCTGTTGGATGAGCCAACGGCTGGGCTGGACTGGTCGATGCGGCAACAGGTGATTGGATTGCTCGGCCAGCTAAAGCAACAGTGGACGCTGCTGGTGGTTTCCCACGAGCCCGGAGAAATGCTGGCGATTGCGGATCGCTGCTGGACGCTTGACCACGGCAGGCTAACAGCGGTAGACCCGGCCACGCTGGCCAGTCGCTCGTTCGGGGCCAAGGCATAGTGGTTTCTCCTGACACAGCTCCAGTGCTGCCTGACCTGCCCGACCTGTGGCAGTCCCTCGGCTGGCAGCCCACACCAACCCAGCAGGCCCAATACCAAGCCCTCTACCAGGCCATCCTCCAGGGCAATCAGCAGCTCAATCTGACCCGGATTACTGCCCCTGCCGAATTCCTCGAAAAACACCTCTGGGATTCGCTGCGCGGCATCCAGCCCTGGCTAGGCACCCCACCCCAGCCCCTGCGCTTGATTGATATCGGGACGGGGGCAGGCTTTCCCGGTGTGCCGCTTGCCATCGCCTGCCCCGACTGGCAGGTGACGCTGCTGGATTCGACCCGCAAAAAAATTACCTTTCTGGAGCGGCTGACGGCTGAGCTAAAGCTGCCCCTGCAAACGCTCGTGGAACGGGCTGAACAAGTCGGCCACCTGCCCCAGCATCGCGCTACCTACGATCTGGCTACGGTGCGAGCAGTGGCGGCGGCTACGGTCTGCGCCGAATATGCCTTACCGCTGCTCCAGGTTGGTGGCGTGGCGATTCTCTACCGGGGCCAGCCCGAGACCGAGGACCGACAGGCGCTCCAGCAGGCAGTAGCGCAACTGGGCGGCGAAGTGCAGCAGATTGAGACGTTCGTCACACCCCTGAGCCAGAGCGCCCGTCACTGCATCTATCTGAAAAAAATCGCCCTGACGCCGCCCCTATATCCCCGTCCGGTGGGAGTGCCAAACCAAAACCCTCTGTGACCTGCGTAAGGTGCAAATTCACAGAGGGCGGGTTTAAAACAGCGAGAGAGTAACAAGGCCGTGGGTCGCAAACCGCACTACTTCAGTTTTTGTTTCACAAAGGCCATTACCTGGCCCAGCTGCTTCTTCAGCAGGTCAATTTCGGCCTGCATCTTCTCAATTTTCTGGTTGAGGGCGGCCACGTCGCCTCCTGCGGCGGGTGCGGCGGGTTGCGGTGCGGCAGCGCGGGCACGGGGCAAACGGGCCTTGGCCATGGCGGCCTTGATTGCTTCGATCAGGTCTTTCTGCTCGAAGGGCTTTTCCACGAACTCAAAATATTCAAAGGGTTCGGGAATTTTTTCGGTCACTTCTTCGCGGCGGCCTGACATCAGGACGAGCGGGATTGTTTGCAAATCCGGCTGGGATTGAATCTGCTGGAACACTTCCCATCCGCTCATGCGCGGCAGCAGAAAATCCAACATAATCAGGTTGGGGCGCTCTTGCCGAATGCAGTTCAAGCCTTCAACGCCGTCCTTCGCTTCCAGAACCTGGAAATTCCCTTTGGGCAGCATGTCCCGCACCATATTGCGAATGACTCGGCTGTCATCAATTACCAGGATTTTATGACTTGCCACAATGGACTCCTCGGATTGTGTAGAGACGAAATAGTAGAATCAGCCTTGCTTAATTTACTTTTTATCCTAATTGTGAGGCTCTTGATACTTCCAAAAATTGGGTGAGCCAATTTCTCAAATTTGGGTTCAAGTTTCGAACCCAGCTCGTACCAGTCTTACTATGCCCCTTGACATCCCAATCCTATCGTTTTGCTGCCAGAATCGGATTACCTTACGTCCTATTTTTTGATTAGTTTACTAACCGTTTGAGCCAAGCAGCTGTGAACTCTTTTCCTTCTCAACCCCTGTCTTTCCCCACTCCGTCTTCCCCCTCCCCCGCTCGTTCGCCATTGGTGGAGAATCTACCCGATTGGCTGCGTCGTCCGATCGGCAAAGCCAGCGAACTGTCAACGGTGCAAAAGATCATCAAGCAGCGCCAGATCCATACGATCTGTGAGGAGGGTCGCTGCCCCAATCGCGGCGAGTGCTATGCCCAGGGCACGGCCAGCTTTCTGCTGATGGGGCCGACCTGCACCCGAGCCTGTGCCTTTTGTCAGGTGGATAAGGGCCATGCCCCGATGCCGCTTGACCCCGAGGAACCCCAGAAGGTAGCCGAAGCGGTACAGCTCCTGGGCCTGCGCTATGTGGTGTTGACCTCGGTGGCCCGCGACGATTTGGCCGATCAGGGGGCAGGCTGGTTTGTCCAGACCATGCAGGCCGTGCACCAGCTCAACCCTGACACCCAGATTGAAGTGCTCACCCCCGATTTCTGGGGTGGTGCTGCCGGAGAAGCAGCCCAACATCAGCGGGTAGCGACCGTGGTGGCAGCCCAGCCAGCCTGCTACAACCACAATCTGGAAACTGTCCAGCGCTTGCAGGGTGTAGTGCGGCGAGGGGCCAAATACGCTCGCTCGCTGCGGGTGCTGGCCTGGGTCAAACAGCTAGACAGCACCATTCCAACCAAGTCGGGGTTGATGCTGGGCCATGGGGAAACCGTTGAGGAAATTCTTGAAACCTTCCAGGATCTGCGTCGGGTAGGCTGCGATCGGCTCACCTTGGGGCAATATATGCGGCCTTCGCTGGCTCACTTGCCGGTACAAAAATACTGGACGCCTGCCGAGTTTGAGCAGCTGGGCCAAATTGCTCGGGAGCTAGGATTCTCTCAGGTGCGCTCTGGCCCACTGGTGCGTAGCTCCTATCACGCGGGCGAATCTTAGGAACTAGGCTGCCCAGAACCCAGACGCTGCCCAGATGCTGCCCAGACGCTGGCTAATTGGTGCCCAGCCAGCAGCCTGTCCAATGGAGCTCGGACTCCTCCGGGTTCTGATGGCTAATCTTGGGCTCTAAG
>JBJTUI010000076.1:0-4213 GCA_046080625.1 Elainella sp.
GTTAGAACTAGGAGTTAGTCTCTGTTCAAGTCGGGAATTGCGAAACTACTTTGCTCACTGCTGCTACTGTACTAATTAGTTCTGCAATACGCTGTATAGTGGTTAGCAGAGAGTGAAACTGGGCAGGGAGAGAGCAATGGACAGAATTCAGGCGGGCTGGCAATTTTGGATCGACCGGGGCGGCACCTTTACCGATATCGTGGCCCAAGCGCCCAACGGTGAGCTGAGGGTGCATAAGCTGCTGTCGGAAAATCCAGAGCGCTATCGGGATGCGGCGATTCAGGGCATCCGCGATCTGCTGGGCCTGTCAGCCAGCGAGCCAATCCCAATCGAGCAGATTACGGCAATCAAAATGGGAACGACGGTGGCGACGAACGCGCTGCTAGAACGCAAGGGCGACCACACCATATTATTAATCACGAAGAGCTTCCGGGATGCCCTGCGGATTGGCTATCAGAATCGTCCCAATATTTTTGCCCAACAGATTCTCCTGCCCGAAATGCTCTATCGTCGGGTGATTGAGGTTGAGGAGCGCCACACGGCCCAGGGCGAGGTGCTGCTGCCGCTTCAGGTCAGCGAAACCCTGCGGCAACAGCTCCGGGCGGCCTACAGCGACGGGTTTCGCGCCTGTGCAATTGTGCTGCTGCACGGCTACCGCTACCCGGCCCATGAACAAAAGCTGGCAGAGCTGACCCAGGAGATCGGCTTTACCCAAATTTCGGTGTCCCATCGGGTGAGTCCGCTGATGAAGCTGGTTAGCCGGGGCGATACCACCGTCGTGGATGCCTACCTGTCGCCGATTCTGCGTCGCTATGTCGATCAGGTGGCGAGCGAGCTGGGTATGCAGGCTGCTTCTCCGAATTCACCGCCCAAGCTGATGTTCATGCAGTCGAACGGTGGCCTCACCGACGCCCGCCGGTTTCAGGGCAAAGACAGCATTCTTTCCGGGCCAGCGGGTGGCATCGTCGGAGCCGTGAAAACCAGCGCCATAGCCGGGTTCGACAAAATCATCGGCTTTGACATGGGCGGTACTTCCACTGACGTCTCGCACTACAACGGCGAATACGAGCGCACCTTTGAAACCGAAGTGGCCGGGGTGCGGCTGCGGGCTCCAATGATGGCGATCCATACCGTGGCAGCCGGGGGCGGGTCGATTCTAGGGTTTGACGGGGCGCGCTATCGGGTGGGGCCAGACTCTGCCGGAGCCGATCCGGGGCCAGCCTGCTATCGGCGCGGCGGACCGCTGACCGTGACCGACTGCAACGTCATGGTGGGCAAGGTGCAGCCCGATTTTTTCCCAGCGGTATTTGGTGCCGACGGCAATTTACCACTCGACTCGGGCACTGTGCGGCAGCAGTTCGAGCAACTCGCGGCCCGGATCGCCACAGCTACCGGCAGTCAGCAAGCCCCCGAGCAGGTAGCCGCCGGATTTCTGGCCATCGCCATCGACAAAATGGCCAACGCGATCAAGAAAATCTCGATCCAGCGCGGCTACGACGTGACGGAATATACGCTCTGCTGTTTTGGCGGCGCGGGCGGCCAGCATGCCTGTCTGATTGCCGAGGCTTTGGGCATGAAGCAGATCTTTATCCACCCGTTTGCGGGCGTGCTGTCGGCCTACGGCATCGGTCTGGCGGATCTGCGGACGCTGAAGCAACAGGCGGTGGAGTTACCTTTGCAGGATACGACGCTGCTAACCCTCCAGGAAACCCTGAAAGAACTGGCCGCTATTGGACGAGCTGAACTCACGGCCCAGGGCGCTCCGGACAATCAGATCCAGATTTTTCAGAAAGTACATCTGCGCTATACCGGCACCGACTCGGCTCTGCTGGTGGAATGGGCCGACCTATCTACCATGCGCCAACAGTTTGAGCAGATCTATCGGCAGCGCTACGGGTTCACCATGCCCGATCGGGATCTGCTGGTCGAGGCGGTTTCGGTAGAAGCGGTGGGTCAAATGACGACGGTGCCAGAACCATCCGGGGAACGAACTCGCACCCAGTCGCCAGAGCCTGTAGCGAACGTGCAGGTGTACACCCAGGGGGTATGGCGCGATACGGCGGTTTACCAGCGCCAGGATTTACAGCCGGGAGATCGAATCGAAGGCGTCGCCCTGATTGTCGAACCTACGGGTACGAACGTAATTGAATCGGGCTGGTGGGCCGAGCTAACCGAACAAAATCACCTGCTGCTGAAGCGTTCTGCTACGCCATTCTCGATGCTGCAACAGGACAAAGCCGCCGCCCAGCCCGACCCCGTCCTGCTGGAAATCTTCAACAACCTGTTCCAGGCAATCGCTGAAGAGATGGGGATCACGCTGCAAAACACTAGCTATTCGGTCAACATCAAAGAACGACTGGACTTCTCCTGCGCCCTCTTCGACCAGCAGGGCCAGCTTGTCGCCAACGCTCCCCATATCCCGGTGCATCTCGGCTCGATGAGCGAAAGTGTTCGCAGTCTGATTCGGGCCAAAGGGGATTTACTGAAACCGGGCGATGTCTACGTCTCGAACAATCCCTATAACGGCGGCACCCATTTACCGGACATTACCGTAATCACGCCGGTCTTCCTCGACACTGACCAGCCCAGCTTCTACGTAGCGTCTCGCGGCCATCACGCCGACGTGGGCGGGATCACTCCCGGCTCCATGCCGCCCTTCAGCACCAGCCTGGATCAGGAAGGTATTCTGCTGGATAATTTCCTGCTGGTAGAACGGGGGCAGCTGCGCTCGGCTGAACTACTGGAGCTGCTGACCGGCGGCCCTTACCCGGTGCGGAATCCCAGCCAAAACCTGGCCGACTTGCAGGCCCAGATTGCCGCCAACGAGCGGGGCGTCCAGGAATTGCAGCGCATGGTCGAACATTACGGCCCCAACGTCGTGCAGTCCTACATGCAGCATGTGCAGGAGAACGCTGCTGAATCGGTGCGGCGGGTGATCGAAGTCCTGCAAAACGGTCATTTTGTCTACAAAACCGACGAGGGCAGCCAGATCGAGGTGGATATTAAAATCAACCGCGCCAATCGCGCGGCCCGCATCGACTTCAGCGGCACCTCTCCTCAGCAAGACAGCAACTTCAACGCGCCGCTGGCCGTCTGTCAGGCCGCCGTGCTCTACGTGTTTCGCACCCTGGTGGGCGACCAGATTCCGCTCAATGCGGGGTGCTTGCAGCCGCTGGAGGTGATTGTCCCGACTGGCTCAATGCTCGCGCCCGACTCACCTGCCGCCGTGGTGGCGGGCAATGTCGAAACCTCTCAGGCCGTCGTTAACGCGATCTACGGGGCGCTGGGGGTAATGGCCGCCGCTCAGGGCACAATGAACAACTTCACCTTCGGCAACGCCCAGCACCAGTACTACGAAACGATCTGCGGCGGATCGGGCGCGGGCTACGGCTTCAACGGCACCGACGCCGTGCAGACCCACATGACCAACTCGCGGCTCACCGACCCTGAAGTCCTGGAATGGCGCTTTCCGGTGCTGGTGGATGCCTTTATGATTCGCGAACACAGCGGTGGCGGAGGCTTCTATCGGGGCGGCAACGGCGTGATTCGGCGGATTCGGTTTCGCGAACCCATGACGGCAGCAATTCTCTCAGGACATCGCAAGATCCCGCCGTTTGGTTTAGAGGGTGGATGGGCCGGTGCCGTTGGGCGGAATACCGTAGAACGTCACGATGGAACGGTTGAACAACTCGGTAGCAAAGCCGAAGTACAGATGAATCCAAACGATGTATTTGTGATTGAAACACCGGGAGGAGGCGGATTTGGCCAAGATGCAGATTAGGCGTAGACCTCTTCGTCGCTTTGGTGATGCATAGGTTGTTAAAGGCTAGCGGATATCAGTTTCAAGCAGAAGTAGTGCCCGGAAGCAGTCAGCAAAACTGGCCGGTAGACTGCCAATGCCTTGTAATGCGAAGGTTGTGCCCCCATGTTGATTTCTCGGTTATTTCGTCAATGGATTACTGTTGGTCTGGCAATTCTCACCACCGTTCTAATTTCAATTCTGCCCGCAGCGGCTGAAGTTCCCTTTTACTGGAAGTCAATCGATGTCGAAATAGACGTGCAGCCGAATGGCGATATGTGGGTTACGGAAACCCAGAACTATGTTTTCACGGCAAAGCACACCAACGAACGCTATCGCTATATTCCGCTGGATAAAGTTGATGAAATCACAGATGTCACTGTCACGGAAAAGGGCCAACTGCTAGCGGCTACA
>JBJTUI010000077.1:0-4578 GCA_046080625.1 Elainella sp.
GAGCATCGTTTCTAACTCATCCACTTCAGCGTCTGTTAAATCGACAATGTAACGTTTCTGACTCATGGTGATCTCCCTGGGTTTGAGTTAGCCTAGCAGAAATAACCGTACTAGGTAAAGTTCCTCTGGTGGACTACTAGAGATTAAGTAGAGGTAGATGCCTGAAATATGCTGACTCACATCTTGCACCAACCGCTGATCCGGTCTCAGCGCACCTGCATGTGCGGTTGGAAATAAAAGGGTCTAGCCTGCCCAAGCTTTGACTCGGTCGTCTGCGGTTTTAACCACAAAGTGCAAGAGATGCGCTTAACTACTCAGAACTGGCGCTCGGCGGGCGTAACTTGCGGCCTGATGTACACCAGAGGTAGACGCCGATCAGCAGAAACGACAGCAGCGACAAAATCAACCCCAGGGCAATGGCTTCGGGGCGGCGGCTGAGGTCGGTGTCGGTAAAGGCGCGGTAGACCAGAACGGGAAGGGTGCGGGGGCGAGTCGAACCCAGCAGAAACGGAACTTCGAAGGCCGAGAAAATAAACCCGAACACGAGCAGACTGGCCGAGAGGATGCCAGGACGCAGCAGGGGCAGCGTCACATGCCAGAAGCACTGCCAAGGGTTGGCTCCCAGCAGCCGCGCCTGGGCTTCGTAGTTGGGGTTCATGGCCCGCAGCACCGCCAGCAGAATCAGCGTGATGAAGGGGATTTCTTTCCAGAGAAAGAGCAGCAGCACGCCCAGGTTGGCAGCATCGTTGACCAGCAGCGGAAAGTCCTGGTCTGACTGAATCCAGCCCCAGGCAAACAGCAGCCGCGACAGCAGACCGCTAGGCGAGAGCAGCAGCAAAATTCCGACCACGCCGACCAGATAGGGAATCGGCAGCGTGATCTGGGCGGCAAAGCTGGCCCACTGTCCGGCTCGCCTTAGCAGCAGGGCTAGCGCCACACTCAGCCCGGTCGAGAGGCCAGTAGCAACCACTGCCAGGTAGAGGCTGAGGCCGAGGGAGCGCAGGAATTCCGGGTTGGTCAGGGCGGCCCGGTAGGCAGCCAGGGTCAGACGGCCCTCGCTCAGCAGCCCAATCAGGCCCAGACTCTGCAACACTGCCAGCACTAGCCCGCCGCCAAACAGCAGGCCAATTAACCCCACGGCAGGCAGCAGCAACAGGTAGGCGCGCCCGTTCTCTTGCCAGAATTGCTGCCAGACTTGTCGCTGCCAGAATTTCCCATAACTCACTTTTCCATTACTCATAGCGCTACCCCAACTCGGCGAACCAGTCCATAATTTCCTGCCAGAGTTCGGGAAACTGCTGGCGGCTGCGCTGAAACCGGGCCAGACGCTCCTGGCTGCTGGGATTGTCGGCCTGCGCGTACCAGAGATTGGCGGTGATCCAGTAGCCCGCCGTCCAGCAGAGCGACCGGACTGCCGGATAGACCCCGAAGGCGGCAAAGTGCTGCTGAATCCGTTCGGCCAGTGCGGCATCGTCCAGCGCCTCGTAGTAGTGCTGCAAAAACGCGGCCCGCTCGGCAGCCGTGAGGCAGTGGTCCTGGCAACGGCGCACCGTGAGCGGCGAGAGAAAATGGCCCAGATCGCCCGCAGGCGACCCAACTTCGGCCCATTCCCAGTCGATCAGATAGGCCCGCTCCGGGCTGATCACCCAGTTCTCGTGGGTGTGGTCGCTGTGGACCAAACAGCGATGCGGATAGGCGGCCAGCTGCGACTCGCGCTTCAGCCCCTCGGCGGCCCTGGCCAGCACAGCTTGCAGCATTTGGACAATCTCCGGGTCGGCCTGGGGCGAATCCAGATAGGGCTGGGCATAGGCTTGGGCCTCGCGGTAGAACTGGCTCAGGGGCTGTTCCAGCAGCGGTACCGTCGGCAGCAGCGACTCAACCGGGTAGCCCAACTGGGGCAGGCGATGCAGCAGCGCCAGGGTCGCGGCAGCCTGGTGCAGGTGGGTGGGGCTGTAGTCGAGCGGGGAGCCGTTGAGATAGCTCGTGATCAGATAGGTATAGGGAAAGTCGGGGGTGGGCTGAAGCTGGGCATCCAGCAGGGTATGGCCAATGCCGCTGCCCCGAAGATAGGTTAAAATTTGGTGTTCAAACCGCGTCACCTGCTGGGCCTGACCGCCAAATCGCTGGTTGGGCGTGCTGACTGCTACCCGCACCAGGGTCGTCGGATTCAACCGCAGAATCACGTTGGCTTCGCCGTGGGCCAGAATTGTCAGATCCTGCATTTGCTCGGCCCAAGCGGTACGGCTGAGGTGGGCCGCCAGCTGCTGTTGCAAACCGTGAAGATTTAAAGCCAACATCCCGCCCCCGAGCTTCCCCTGAATTTTAACGGCTTCCGCCACCAGAAATCATCACCAGAAACCATTACCAGAAACCACCGCCCTGCGGCACTTCTGCCGGGTTTATCCTGTTTACCGTCCCAATTTGGCAGGGGAACCCGCCTGAGCCAGTCGGTTAAACAGAGGAGCGATTTGACTAAGATAGAGTTGGCGTGAGTTGGTATGCCAACATGACTTCTGATTTGTGGAAACGACCGATTTTGCTGGGAGGACTGGGGTTAACGGCTGGAGCCTGGTTGCTACACGGCCTCGATCCCGCTGTGACCCATCTGGGCGGTACGGCAATTTGGAGCGCGATTGCGGTGGGGTCAGGGTTCTGGTGGTTGAAGCAGCTTGGTCGGCCAACTGCGCCAGTAGAGCCGGTGCTGCAGACGGTAGACCGAGCCAAGCTTGAGCAAGCGTTTCAGCGGGTGGAGGCCCAGCTGGCCCAGCTCGTAGCCGAACAGGCGAAAGATAACGCTTCTGGAGATTCTTCTGGGGGTGCTTCTGGGGGCGCATCGGAACTGGTGCAAACCCTGCGCCAGCAGCTCGCCGACCTGCGCCAAACCCTGGAACGACCAACCCTGCGGCTGACGGTTCTGGGGGGCGAGGCGACGGGCAAAACCACCGTGGCCCGCTATTTAACTGAAATTCCCAACCTGACCGTAGACGACTCGGCAGCCCTGGCCAGCGCCGATCTGGTGCTCTATGTCACGACCGGCGATTTGACCGATAGCGACTTTCGAATGATCCAATCCCTGCTGCACCAGCATTACCGGGTGCTAGTCGCCTTCAACAAGCAGGATCAGTATCTGCCAGCAGACCGACCCGTGATTCTCCAGCAGCTGCGCGACCGCCTGCAAGACTGGATCGCCGCCGAAGATGTGGTCGGCATCATGGCCCAACCCGCCCCGCTGAAAGTGCGGCAGCACCTGGCTGACGGCACGATCCAGGAGCGGATCGACCAACCCGCCCCGGCTGTGGCACTGCTGCAAGAGCGGCTGCAACAGGTTGTGGCTGTCCCCGAACCGGTGGTGATGGGTACCTGCTTCCGAGAGGTCCAGGCCCTGGCAGCCGTGGTGCAGGGCGAACTCAACCAGGTGCGTCGCGCCCGTGCCCTGCCGATTATTGAGCAGTACCAGTGGATCGCTGCCGCTGCCGCCTTTGCCAACCCGGTGCCCAGCCTCGATCTGCTGGCTACGGCCACGATCAATGCCCAGATGGTGGTTGATTTGGGTGGCCTCTATCAGCAGCAGTTCTCCCTGGAGCAGGGCAAAATGGTCGCGGGCAGTCTGGGCAGCCAGATGGTGAAGCTGGGCCTGGTGGAAATGGCCAGTCAGGCGATTTCGCCCCTGCTGAAGAGTCACGCCCTCACCTATGTGGCTGGCGGTACGCTGCAAGGCTTGAGCGCCGCTTACCTAACCCGCCTGGCTGGCCTTAGCCTAGTGGAATTTTTTGAAGAACAGGGCAGCACTCCCATCACCCAGGAAAGCCAGCTAGACGGTCTGGTACAAAAACTCAAGGCTGTGTTCCAGGCTAACCAGCGCACGGCGTTTGTCCAGGGTCTGGTCAAGCAGGGTTTGGCTCACCTAGCGCCCGCTGAAACCAGCGCTGTCGCTGGTTAGAGCTGATCACTGGCCAGAACCGCTCGCTGTTCAAAACTCGATTGCTGTTCAAATTCAGCCTCTGCTGCAACCGACTCAGCCAGAAAACAGGCTTGGGGGAATATCCTCCAAGCCTTTGTCCTTCCTTATCGCAACTTTTGCCATGCCCAGCGTCAGTCCTGGCTTAATCTACAGAAATCTCCAGGAACGTTGGTGCAGGCCAAAATCTCAGTTCACAAACTTTAGCTAGACTTCACTGGGCAGATCTTAAAACGTCAGATCGTGCTCCTGATCCCAGCAGACCTGTTGCCGCCAGACTCGACCAGATGCGGTGCAGTCTGCTTCGGTCTTGAGCCAGGGAATGCCGGTCGGGAAAACCTCAGCTTGGGGTTTGCCAGCCAGCCAGGGAGCCAGACTCCAGAGCCAGCCCAGCACTATCGCACCCAGCGAGGTGATCAACAGCGCCTGGTGCGCTAGCAACAGCGGGGAATATTTTACTTTCATGGCAGTCGAATACATCTAGCTATTTCAGTTGAAGCAATGCCTCCAGCCTTAAACTGCGCACAGCAAATCGGGGCAAGCTTCAGTTCGGAGTCACACAGGGAACGGTCTGGGAATTGAGCTGTTTGGACATCCAACAGCCTGGGAATCGAACAGAT
>JBJTUI010000078.1:0-5220 GCA_046080625.1 Elainella sp.
ATAGCTTTGGGGCTCAGAAATACAGCCCTGAACGTAGGGGAGACTGAGGCTGGCCAGCGAGCGTCCTGCCAGGTTTTCTGAAGCCAAAATTTCGTTCAACAGGCCGCGATGATGCTCATAGAGCTTGAGAAACACTTGATACAGCTTTAACTTCTCTTGCAGTTCTGTATGCTCACTCATGTTCACGAGTGAGGATGCGTAAGCCGCTAGTTCATTCCGGTTTGCCATATCAAGACAGTCCTAACGTTTCTGGAATTGCTACTGGTTTTCCTGCAAATGATTGCCTGATGTTAGAGCTTGGTCCTGTAGGTAGATGCTATGTAGACCCAGTGAACGAACCGATTTGGGGTCACGCCAAGCTTTGCAATATAAACGCCGTCAGATTGCTTCTACAAATCTGCTGGTTCTGGAGCTTAGGACCGGTGCCACCCACTTTCTGCCTGCCCCAAAACCATTTAACAAGGCGATAGCAGCCCGTCAGGGGGGAAGAGCACAAGACTCCAGATAGACCGATGCGGTGTCAGTTCCATATCAGCCAGTTCAGCCAATCAGCCAAATCTATCTGGCTGCGAGCTGTCCATGTGCGCTCTACTATAGATTCCACTACAGGAGATTCCACTACAGGCGCTCTACTAGACTGCCTACTGGATACGGGGGGAAGTATCCTCCAAGGATCTGGAGGTTGGGGGAACTACTGGAGGAGACGTTCGGGGGGGACGCTTTGGAGCCGTGGACCGTGGAGGCAGCAGTCTGTGGAGGCAGTAGTCTGTGGAGGTAGCAGACTGGGGGCAGCAGCTTGTGAAGGCAGCAAACTGTGAGCCAGCGAACTGGAAGGGGTAGCAGACTGTTCATCAACAATCTGTTGATCGATCAACAGACTGCAAACATGAGTAGGCTGGGGTAAGCGGTAGGTAGTCTAATCAACCCTGATCTAGTGCGAGCCTCGCGGGCTCTATTAACGATGCTTCCCTGATCTAAATTGCCCGGTGCTGGTCCAATCAGCCTAATCGAGCAAAGCTGACTATTTGAAGGGTAGAACGCCGAAGCGCAGAACGCTTTATACGGACAGTTCTGCTGCTTTAGGGTCAATTCTGGTTCGATATGACAGCTCAAACCTCAGCTTAGGATTTCACTGCACTCTGGATAACCGCAAAATTACGGGAACTTTCCGAAATCGTGGCTGATTGAACTCGCTACTGGGTCAAAAAGCTCAGCAATTCCCGATTGACAGTTTGGGGCACCTCCTGCTGCACCCAATGGCCACACTGGCGCAGGAGTTTGAACCGGAGCGGTGCTGATACGAGCCGGTCGAGCCGTTCTGTCAGTTTTTGGCTAAACAAAAAGTCCTCCTCGCCCCACAGCACCAGCGTCGGCACGGTGACAGGAACTGGCGAGCGGCTCCAGTCTAGCCAGGTTTGGGGGGAGAGCAACTGGCGATAATGGTTCAGGACTGCCGACAGGGCACCGGGTTTTTCCAGGGCGGCCCGGTAGAGCTCCGTATCTTTGCTAGTAAATGCTCCTTTGCGAATTGACTGCTCCTGGAACAGGTTGGTAACAATGCTGGGTAGGTTTTGCCGAATCAGCCACTCCGGCAGGGCGGGAATTTGCAGCGCCAGCAGGTACCAACTTCGGCGAAACTGGTCGAGATTGCTGAACATTTCCTGACGAAACTGCTGGGGGTGGGGGCCGTTTAGGATCGCCAGCCGGTCGAGCAGAGTGGGAAACCGGTGGGCGAAGTGCCAGGCGATTGTACCGCCCCAGTCGTGCCCGACGATGTGGGCCTTGGTGTAGCCCAGGCGCTGAATCAAACCCTGAATGTCAGCACTGACTGTGTCCAGGTCGTAGCCAGTGGCAGGTTTGTCGGAGTCGTTATAGCCGCGCAGATCCGGGACAACTACTTTGAAGTGTTTGGCCAGAGCCGGAATTTGATGTCGCCAAGAATACCAAAATTCAGGAAAACCATGCAGCAGCACCACGAGATCTCCTTCACCCTGCGTTACACAGTGTAGCCGGATGCTATTGGTCTCAATGAAGCGGTGTTGCCACCCAAAACTCATACTTGTCATAAACGGGTGAAGAAAAGGGAGAGAGGGGATTGAGCAGGTTCAGTGGAGCTGCTTATCTGGTAGACATGCCGATAGATTTACGGAATTCACTGCTTTGTAACGCGATCAAAGTTACAGGGATAGAGCAAGGGCTTTTGCCTGTCGCTGGTTTGGCTGAACCCTGGGTAGGCATGCAGGCGCGGTATGGAAAGTCAGCCCCTTCAACAAAATTTTAGCTCTAGGAAGTTTGTCATTACCAGCATAGCGCCAGACTTGCCCTCTCAGCATTATGGTAATTTTTGAATGGTTTCGGCCCAAATTTCATGATTTCAGCCAGGGGTTTCTGTTCCAGGCTGGATAATCATTCGTATCAGTAGTTTGTATCAAAGGAGTCGGGGTGATGCTGAGATCTCTTTTCGCCAACGCTGTTTCGGTCACGGCTGTTTCGGTTACAGCTGTTTCGGCTATAGCTCTATCGGGAGCTGCATCGGGGCTGGATTTACCCGCTGAAGCCCCAGAACTGACAGGTTCAGGGGAGCCCCAGCCTCTGCCGCCGCAAGATCTAGCTGTGCTGTCTGATGTGAGCTTACCCCTTACGACTTTTGCGCCACCATTATCCTTGACCAATTCATTAATCAACCCATCAACCAACCCATTGGGGTCCCTGGTTCCTACCGACGCATATCAGCTCAGCTATGAGCCGTCGGCCCTGCCGGAATGTAGTGGCCAAGCGATTCTTGAGGCCAGCAACTGCGCCGGAGACGGGGAAGAGCCCGAAGAAGCTAAGCTGCATCAGCTGGTCAACCAATATCGGGCGGCCTATGACCTGCCGCCAATTCCCCGGTCGCCCTCGCTCGACCTGCTGGCCAACCGCCACGTGCTCGACATTGCCCTCAACATTGGTCAGCTTACCCATGCCTGGAGCAACTGTCCCTACGATCCGAGCGACCCTACGACGCTCTACTGTAGCTCCAGAGCGCCCCAGCGGTTGGGCACCCGCTATCCCGGCAAAGCCTACGAAAATGCCCACTACAATTCGCGGGGAGCGACGGCAGCATCGGCCCTGCGCGGCTGGCAAAACAGTCCGCCCCACAACGCCCTGATGATCAACCTGAACAACTGGCACAACAACTAGTGGAAAGCGATGGGGATAGGGATTTACAAGCAATATGCCGTGCTCTGGGTGGGAGAGTCTCGCGACCCAGAAACTAGCCCGATTGCCAGTTCTGATCCAGAAATTCGTCAGGCGGCTCTGGCCAGACCCCAACCGGAGCCAGACCGCTCGCCGCGTCGCGTATTTCGTCTGCCTTCGCTGCGGTTGCGGATTCCCTAGCGCTTTGCCGGGGAGGTCTGCCGCACCGGAGGCATACCGAGCAGGTTCAGCTGTCGGGTGTTAAATCCAGAGCCAATTGGCAGTTTCGCATCGCCCAATCCCTTTAAATGATGAGTTGAGCTGGAGAAATACTAAAATATGTAAAGGTTTTTCAGGATTGGGTAGATCATGCGTGTTGCGATTGTGGGAGCCGGGTTGGCCGGGCTGGCGGCAGCTGTTGAGCTGGTGGACGCGGGCCATGAGGTGGAAATTTTTGAGGCCCGCTCGTTTCTGGGCGGCAAGGTGGGCAGCTGGGTGGATGCAGAGGGCAACCATGTTGAAATGGGTCTGCATGTGTTCTTCAACAACTACAGCAACCTGTTTAGCCTGATGAAGCAGGTGGGTGCCTATGAGAATCTGTTGCCCAAGCCCCATGTCCACAATTTCATCAATCGGGGCGGCGAAGTCGGTAAGCTCGACTTCCGGTTTCTGCTGGGTGCGCCCTTCCATGGCCTCAAGGCTTTCTTCACCACCGGGCAGCTGACCCTGCAAGACAAGCTGCAAAACGCGATTGCCCTGGGCACCAGCCCGATTGTGCCGGGGTTGGTCAACTACGATGCGGCCATGAAGTGGATTCGGGCGCTAGACCCGATCAGTTTTGCCGACTGGTTCCGCAGCCACGGCGGCTCCCAAAATAGTTTGAAGCGGATGTGGGACCCGATTGCGTTGGCCCTGGGCTTCATCGACACCGAGCAGATTTCGGCCCGCTGTATGCTGACCATCTTCATGATGTTTGCTGCCAAAACCGAAGCCTCACGGCTGAACATGCTGGCCGGTTCGCCCGACGAGTATCTCACGAAGCCGATTGTCAGCTATTTGGAGGCGCGCGGGGCCAAGGTGCATACCCGTCGCCGCACTAGGGCCATTCAGTTTGCCGACCAGGACGGCCAAACCCAGGTGACGGGTCTGGTGATTGCCAACGGGGACGACGAGGAGACGGTGACTGCCGATGTTTATCTAGCCGCCTGCGATGTCCCGGGCATCCAGCGACTGCTGCCCGCCGATTGGCGCAAATGGCCGGAGTTTGACAATATTTACAAGCTGGAAGCAGTGCCGGTCGTGACGGTGCAGCTGCGGTTCGACGGCTGGGTGACAGAACTGAACGATGCCCAACAGCGCCAGCAGCTCCAGGCCGCCGGGATTGACAATCTGCTCTACAGCGCCGACGCTGACTTTTCCTGCTTTGCCGATCTGGCCCTGACCAGCCCCAAAGACTATTACCGCGAAGGCCAGGGGTCGCTGATGCAGGTGGTGCTGACGCCCGGCGACCCGTTTATCAAGCTGAGCAGCGAGGAGATTGCCCAACATGCCCTCAAACAAATCCACGATCTGTTCCCCAGCGCCCGCGAGCTGAACATGACCTGGTTTAACGTGGTGAAGCTGGCCCAATCGCTCTACCGGGAGAATCCGGGCATGGACCCCTACCGTCCGCCCCAGAAAACGCCGGTCGCCAACTTCTTTTTGGCTGGCAGCTATACCCAGCAGGACTATATCGACAGCATGGAGGGCGCGACGATTTCAGGACGACAGGCGGCCCAGGCGATTCTGGAGCCCACGGGCTATAGGGTGAAAGGGACGGGGCTGTTCAAGTACTAGCTGTTTAAGTAAGTAGCTGGGCTTGATTAAATTGAAGAGGGTTTTAGGGGAGTACAGAGGGCAAGCCCCTTAGTGGTGCAGAAAACTTTTTTAAGTTCATCTTGAGCAAACGTACTATAGCCTAAACCCTTATATCTGCGTTGAATTTTTAGCTGTTCTCAATAAAAAACCTTATTGAGAATAACGAGTTTACTGGGTTTCAGGAGT
>JBJTUI010000079.1:0-3230 GCA_046080625.1 Elainella sp.
GAATACGCAACTCGGCAAACGAAGTTTATCACGTTGTATCCCAACAAAGAGGAGTAGCTATGACATTCGAGTTATTTACAAGGGTAGCTTTACGAGAAGACTTCCCGACCCATAAGCTCTACCAAGGAGATATTGCGACGATCGTAGAACATCATCCTATTGCTAATGGGGAAGACGGTTACAGTATAGAAGTTTTCAATGCGATTGGAGAAACGATTGCTGTTTTAGTTGTCTCCGAGTCGCAGATTCAGCCATTAATGGGGAATGAAGTGCTGCATATTCGAATATTGGATGAAGCTGGTTAGGGATTTGCGAATAAATAATACCCCAGTTAATTCGGGAGGATGGTGATATCCCATTTCGGTAAAGTATCAGAGCGGTGCCAAAAAGGAAGATAGTTCTCTAACTCCTCAGCCAGCACCTTGACTCCCTTCTGATAGATACCCTCAACTAGATAGACCACTGGAGAGGTGGCTTTCCAACTCATATGACTTGCCCATTGGACTGCCGCTTCTATCGAATCTAGGATAGCGCCATTCCAGTACTGCTCTAGAGCAGCCCAGCATCGTTCTATGGCATTGTACTTGCTGTGGTAGGGCGGGTAGTAAATCAAGCGAATCGGCAGCCCGATGGCCTGCGATAACCCAACCATGCGTTTGATGAACTGAGTGCGGTCACTGCGAGTAGCAGCTCCGCCATCTAAGGCAGCTTGTACGAATAAGTTGATCACCTGGATCGGTCTACTGGCTTGAACAAGGGGCTTAAGCCCCTTGCCTGCTCAGGTTATTTTTACAAGACTCCTAAGTTGATCACCCATTCTTCAATGTTCGCGTAATTTGCCTGGTTATCTTGCCACCACCACTCCAAGCAATCGACAATGAAATCGCTGGTTTCAGCCGATTGACCTAGGTAAATCGCTAACTCGTCGTTGTCTAAGTTGAGAATGCCAAACGGCACCAACACCGCTTGCCATTCGCTATCGTGGTCATCTGCTTGTTTTGCCTCTAGAGTGCGGGCTTTGCCCTGACGCGACAGGTTGCCGATTTTGACTTTGGCTTTGCTATCAATCGACAGTCTCAACGACTTAGGATTGGCATCGGAGGTTTGATTGCTGTGGGCTACGTTGTCAAAGATGGCATCGGTTTGAGCTATCTTCTTCAAGGGTTTGACTTTTTGGGTTTTTTTAGGCGATAGCCCATGCGGTTGAGGATAGCTCCAATGGTTTGCCGTGAGGGCAACTGAGCCTCGTCGTAGCCCTTCTGCTCAATCAAGGCTTCCCGGACGGCGCGAGCACTGATGCGAGCATACAAAAAGCTCGATTGCAGTTTTGGGTCTGCTTGGGCCTGCACATCTACCAAACTGGCAATATCGGCTTGCAGATTGGTCAACACTGTCTCGCTTTTGTGTCGTCCTCTAGCTCGATAGTTATCGACACAGACTATACCGTGGTGGCGTTCATGCAAGCCCAGTTGCACCGCGTCTCGATTCCATCCAAGCACGGTTTCTGTTTTGCGAGCTGAGCCTGCGAAATAGTCCTGAGCTACTTTGGCCATGAAGTCTCGCTTGCGATGTCCAGTCAGCTTGTGGGCTGCATCCTTGAGGGTTGCTTTGAAGGTGTCATTGAGCATTGTTGGGGGTTGTTCTGGGCTGGAGATTCTATGCAAAGGCGGTTGTTCCCTCGCTCTACTCCTTCTACAATGACCGGGATCTCTTTTATTTGCAAGCCCCTTAGCAGTCTCCGAGCCGTAGATTCAGCCATTGATGGGGAATGAGGTGCTGCATTTCTTATGCCAGTTCCAGCCAGTTCCTTTGTCCAGCAGCAGTGTCATCCTTTACTATAGGTTCATCCTGAGCAGGAGCCGCCATGCAGATCTTGTTATCTCCCGAACTGGCTAGAATCGTTGAGCAGAACATCGCCTCTGGAGCTTACAGCAGCCCCGAAGCCGTGATTGCAGCAGCCCTGTTGCTGTTGAACGAAGCCGAATCAGAGCCGGAGGCCGAAGCTGAGAACCAACGGCGCTGGCAGAACTTTCAGGTGTCGGGACGAATTATTAGCCATGATACCGTTAAGATCTGGGTTCACAGCCTCAGTACAGATAATCCTCTGCCATGCTCCAAATAGTCTGGCTCCCCGAAGCTCTAGATGCCCTGAATCGGGTTTACTTTGAGCTTCACGAAGATACCGTGTACATTGTGCAAATTTGGCATGGCCGAGAGAATCGTCCAGCATAACCAAACTTTCATCCACTGACGGCACAAGTCTCAGCGTGAAGCGAAGTGGTGTTGCTGAATGAGCTATGTTTTGCCGGACTTTTGACAGAGTCTCAAGGCTTGCGGAAGTCAGTGCATAGCCAGATTCAGCAACGCCGCGAAGCTGTGCAAGATTCAGCAGCTCTGGACTCAAGCCGAGCGACATCCCTCGCCGGATCTCGCGAGTTTCCATTAATTCAACTTCCGAAGAAGTTCTGGGTCTGCTATTGAGGTAGAAGTGTTTTGTCAAAAGAAGTTTCCATTAATTCAACTTCCGAAGAAGTTCTGGGACCTACATCGTGCTGAGGTGTGGTCGCTGCGTGTTTCCATTAATTCAACTTCCGAAGAAGTTCTGGGTGTGCTTCATGCTTTGCAGTTAGGATTCACTGTTGAGTTTCCATTAATTCAACTTCCGAAGAAGTTCTGGGTCGCGTCCGCTTTTGCGTGACAGAGCCTTTGTGATTGTTTCCATTAATTCAACTTCCGAAGAAGTTCTGGGCCGACGTGTATCCGGGGCAGAACGGCTTCCAACTGTCGTTTCCATTAATTCAACTTCCGAAGAAGTTCTGGGGAGTCCGGTGGTGTTGACGTTAGGGGGTATGTGATCGTTTCCATTAATTCAACTTCCGAAGAAGTTCTGGGACGGTTCTCTCGGGAATTTGTCTGATCAGCTCAACGGGTTTCCATTAATTCAACTTCCGAAGAAGTTCTGGGTGTTTTGACCGGTGTGATTTCTGACGAGTTCGGTGTGTTTCCATTAATTCAACTTCCGAAGAAGTTCTGGGGTTACCAACGAGCTGTTGACCGACTTGCTCAACAAGTTTCCATTAATTCAACTTCCGAAGAAGTTCTGGGAATCTCACTATCGAAACGCCCGCCCCAAACGTTATGTTGTTTCCATTAGACTTGTTGGGTAATAAGACTAAAAAACCTCGAAACTCGCTCTAGGCGGTCATTTCAGCGATTTTTGCTAAAAACGC
>JBJTUI010000080.1:0-13688 GCA_046080625.1 Elainella sp.
GGAGGTGAAGCGATTAGGGGGCAAGATGAGGGGGCAAGGGAACCAGATTGATTACCAACCCTTATGCTAAAACCGATGTCGCTTTACTTCAACTCATCGAACAGCTAGGTCAACGCAGCTGTGGATTCTGGGAAGCGGCCAGGGAATCAGCGAGCCAAAGTGTTTCAATGAAGACAGTAGTTTGGTGGACGGCAGGTGGAGCGGTGGCTAAATCTAGCGGCAAATCTGGAGACAAGATCAGGCCCAAAGCGGCTGCACAAGCTGAGCTGGCAGCCAAATTGGACCGGCTAGCTGATTTGATCAACCAGAGGTTTGATCAGCTTGAAGGGCGAGCAGGGGCATTGAGCCTGCCCAGCCATCGGCCTGACCCAGCCCATACGCCCGATCGCCAGAATCAAACTGCTGAGGCTGAGGCAGTCCGTCAGCCCCCTGAGGCAACCCATCCCCAACCCGAGCCCATTTGGCAGACTCGCCTGACCGAGCTCGAACAGCAGGTGCAGCAGTTGACCCGGCGGGTGCAGGATTTAGAACGGCAGGCCTTTAATCCAACTCTGGGCGGGCTCGGAGTCAGTGAAATAATTCTGGAAGACGACGATATGGAAGATCAGCCCGACGAGATTCTTTGGGAGTTCATGGAGCCGGGCGAGCGCTCCTGAACTTTGTATCAATGCTTGTGTATCAATGCTTGTGAATCAATGCTTGTCGTGGGGATCTTTCATGCTGCGATTCATGGATTTGATCAGCAGGTAGCTGATTGAAAGGGCCAGGATCGCTACCCCTAGAGCTAGCAAATCCATGTTGGTATATTTTGTGAAATCAAAAATAATGATTTTACGAGCCACGGCGATTAGCGACGTGACGATCACTAGCTCGACCTGAACGATGTGTTTCTTCAGGTAGGCCGTGATATTTTCCAGCAGTTCCAGGGCGATCAGGATATTCAGAAACAGCCCGAAGATATCGATTAGGGTTTTATCGAAGAAGCCAATTGGGTCCGCGATTAAATCGCGGATCAGCAGCACAATCAGATCGAATAGCGAAATTAGAATCACGGCGCTGAGCGCCACGACCAGAATCTTAGCGGCTAAGTTTTCTAGCCCATGGGCAAGATTCAGGAAAATATCATCCTTACCGGCTTCAGCTAGCTTTCGGTTAAGGTGACGCCAGGGATATCGCATGAATTGCTGCTATAAAAAGGTGAACAAACGCCAGAACTGCCGATTCATCAAACAGGGGAAGCGAACAGATTTATCAATTTATCTCTATAACTAAAATGCTAAACATAGCAAAAATTCTATTGTCTTAGGGGATCGCTTAGCAAGCCAAAATTCGCCCGAAAGTTGGAAAGAGGCTCTGCATCTTCTAATCCTTACCATAAGACGACTCTATGGAGATCCAGGACGTGAGCTGGCAGGCTGTGAAAGCCCTGATTCGAACGCGGTTTCCCCAGGTCAGGTCGCTGACTGTGGCTGAGCTGGCCAACTGGCTACAGCAGCCCTCCCCACTTCCTCTGCTGCTAGATGCTCGCACTGCGGCTGAATATGCCGTGAGCCATCTTCCCCAGGCGCAGCGAGTCCCTGCCGAGACCGAGTTGCTGCCCTTCCTGAAAACCCTGTCGCCGCCAATTGTGGTCTACTGTTCAGTGGGCTACCGCTCAGCCCGACTGGTCGAGCATCTGCAAGCCCAGGGACTTGATCCCGTGTTTAACCTGGAAGGTTCGATTTTTGCATGGGCCAATGCGGGCTATTCGGTCTATCGCGGGGCTGAGGTTGTGCCGCAGGTGCATCCCTGCCAGCCAAGCTGGGGTAAGTTGCTCAATCCTCGACTTCATGCCTATAAGGTTTAGAGGGCCTCTTTGGCATATTTTTTGGCATATTTTCGCTGCGCTCGAATTTAGTTTGGGCCAATCGGCAGTTTGATCAGCTCGAGACTTTGCGGTAGGCTCGCGGTTAGAACCGGGCGTTGAGCCGCTAGGGCTTGTGATCAATTCAGTCAGAAACCTTGAGGACTCAGCAGAACCACACCCACCTCAATCAACCAAGCTAGGGGCTTCAGCCTACGATTGCGCTCAGAAAATAATTGATCACAGCCCCTAGTCAGTTTCACCAGGCCGAGTAGCTAAATCAACCGAGTCAGAGGCCAAGTCTGGCAGGCTGAGGTCTCCCAGATTTTACCCTGGAGAAGTTTCGCCCCAAAGAGCCTGCAAGAATCCGCCCCAGAGCATTTGATAGAGAGCCCCAGCGTGACCAAACCGAAACCACTCTTGACCGCTTTAACCTCCAGTGTTGGCCTGACCCTGCTGCTGGGTTTGGTTGCCCTGCTGGGCCTGCTGACTCCCCGGCGCGGAACTGGCAACGACGGCGCAACCTGCCAATATCGCGTTTGTGTGGCCCGATTTGGCTATCATTCCATGCTGATTTTGCCTGCTGTGGCTCCGCTTCTGGCCGGGTTGAGTGATGTGAACTTGTCGCCTGCGTCGGTGGAATCTGCGGGCCAGCCTGCAAGCTCTGCCTCGGGATCAACAATTTCTAAGGCCGAGGCTGCCCAACCAGACCAAGACCTGCGCTATCTGGGCGTTGGTTGGGGAGCAAAACGCTGGTATATCGATCCGCCCCCTGAGGATGCCCAGCTCATACCGGGCCTGCGCGCCCTGCTGTTGCCCAATACTGCCGTAATCAAAGTGCAGCGCTATGCTGATTTCCCCAGGGATGCCGAAACCCTCTGTGTGGGGGTCACGACTGAACATTTTTTGCAGCTGGTGGAGTTTATTCGCAACACGTTTGAGCGGAATGCTCAGAATCAGCCGATCTATGTTGCGGCTGATCCGAAACATAGGGCGCAATTTTATGCGGCTAAGGGCACCTACTGGCTGTTCAACAACAGCAACCATTGGACTGCTACTGGTCTACGCATCGTCGGGGCCGACACCCCGCTCTGGCCAGCTCATGCGGCGGCGATTATGCGGGTGGTGCAACCGACCTGTGCTGCGCCATCTGCTCTGCTTGAGCTGCCCTTTCACCAATTCTTGAGCCAACCGGCTGGTTCAGCTGCATCTGGCCAGGTCGCCAAAGCTGCGGCTTGCACCAGCTTCTGGGACGAAGTTATTTAGCCAAGTTGAAACAGCTGTCTGATCGACGATCTGTTGTGAAATCTATTCCGAACAGGCGGACGCAAATGTTCTGGTGAACGGGCTTCACGGCTAAGTGGCTGCAAATCACACCAGCAGAATTTGGGAGGGATACCAGCTTGAATCAGGCTAGCTTCAGCGGAAAACCGCAGCCACAACGCTAAAAATATGAATATTAAAAAATGCTTAATAAAGCCTGTGCTATGCCGAATAGTAGGTAGACGTAATATTTATTACGCCAATAGCTGCGGCTAGGAAGGGGCTGGAGCCTGGGCTGTACCACAGCCTCTTAGATAAGTAGTTTTTATGGATGGTGCAACTGCTCAGGGCTTTGCTGCTGTCCAGGTATCACTTTTGTAAAACTAGGTTGACCTACAGCTAGAGCTCCGAGAAAATAACCTTCTGATCACTCCAGGTCAAACTGATTAAACAATCTAAATTAGATCAATGCTCAAGGTCAAAGCAGATCAGGATAGCTGCATTTTGCGCCCAAGTCAGCGTAGATGCATGCAGATAGCCCTGAATTGCAGTAAATTTAGCCCCAAAGGTTCGCGGATGTGTGCAACTTAACTTCCCTTTTAGTGAGCTTTTTGAGAGGATTCTTGACAAAAGTTGATATTTGGCTACTGTGATTTAATTACCTTGGTTCTCTTGCTTACAGGTTCTTCTGCTAGTTGCTGGAATATTATTTGCTTAGCAGCTCTGGGCCAACACAGTACCTCTGAAAAGCGTTGGGTTTTGCTTGGGCCTATTCCCTGCCGCTGCTTTCCAGATGTCTGTTGCTCCCGCTGGCTCACACTGGTTGCTGGCTCGCCCCTACTTTGATTTACTCACACTGATTTGCTCACACTGATTTGCTCACACTGATTTGCTCACACTGATTTACTCACACTGATTTACTCACACGGGCTTTGGGCTCAGGCCGCCATTTTCAGGCTGCTAGATTTTAAGACCGGCTGTTTCCGACTATTTTCGGTGTTTCCAATTTCCAGCTGTTCTCAATTTCAATGATTTCAATTTCCAACAGTCAATTTTTAAACCGTAGGTTGCTCAACCAGTTTGCTGCTTACCCAGTTGAGTTCCTAGTTCTTGACTCTCGAGGCACTCTTACCCGATTGGCCTCAGATCGGGTCTAGTCTGCGATAGCTCCCCCAGAGCCACTGTTGAAATCGATATTCTCTGGCGGCTGAGCTCTTGTGTTCGCATCAAGCTACAGGGCATATCGGAAATGTCCTAGCCTCAGGCTCAGATCAGGCTTGCGGACGCTCCTGTGGGGGGCGGCTTCCTGGCTCGTCAACTTAATCTGTTTGTCGTTTTTACTCACTTCTGACGAAACTTTAACTCTGGTACTCAACCATGCATTCTAGAAACACATTAATTCGGCTCTCAGCAGTGGTGTTAGCTCTCGCGGCTACGCCCAAGCTTTTGTCAGAAACCTTTCATCCCCTTCCGGCTCAAGCCCAGGCTACGGGCCAATCGGGCTTTACGCTGCCACCTACCCTGCCCAGCGGCACCAGCCTCAAGGTGGATGGCTCTACCAGCATGGAGGTCAGCAATCAGGCTCTGGAGGGCAAGTTTGAGCAGCAATATGCCGACACTACGGTTGATTTTGCTGAAAACGGCACCGAAAAAGCCCTGGAAGCTCTGCGCAGTGGCACTGTGGCAATTGTGTCGGCTGGGCGAGTCTTGACTGACGCCGAGAAAGCCGAGGGGCTGAGGGAATCGCGGCTGAGCCGGGGGAAAATTGCCATCATTGTTGGCCCCGAGAATCCCTATACAGGCGATATCACCTTCGAGCAGTTTGCCCAGATCTTCCGGGGCGAAATTACCGACTGGTCCCAGCTCGGCGGCCAGCCTGGGCCGATTCGGTTCATTGACCGGCCCGACTTCAGCGACACGCGCAACGCCTTCCGCACCTACCCCGTTTTTCAGTCAGCTCTCTTCCAAACTGGGGCAACCGCTACCCAGATTGCCACAGACGAAACCGCCGATGTGATCAAGGAGCTGGGCAAGGATGGCATCAGCTATGCGATTGCCGATCAGGTTTTGGGCAACAGCGGCGTCAAAATTGTGCCGATGCACCAGACCCTGCCTGATGATCCCCGCTATCCCTTCTCCCAGCCTCGGGCCTATATTTTCAAACAGGCCGATCCGGCTGCCCAAGCCTTTTTGGCCCTGGCCTCTGGCGCAACCGTAGCCGCAGTAGCCGTCAGCCCTGCCGCCAGCCCTAGCCCCGCCGCAGTGGCCAGCCCGGAAGCTGCCGCTAGTCCGGAAGCCGTCAGCCCCAGCCCCGCAGCCGTGAGCGCCAGCCCGGAAGCTGCGGCTAGCCCCGAGGCCGTTGCCCAAGCGCCCGTCACTACAGTAGACAGCGATCGGGGCGGTGGCTTTCCCCTGTGGCTGCTGGCTCTGCCCCTGATTGGCGGGCTGCTCTGGTGGCTGGCGAAAGGTCGGACCCCGGCTCCGGCAGCCGTTCCGGCTGCTGCGCCTGTAGCTGTGCCGCCTCCGGTAGGGCGCGTTTCAGAAGGCCGGATGATTCTGACGCCGCGCGACTGCCGCAACGCCTATGCCTACTGGGAAGTGCCAGAAGCCCGCAAGGCCCAGGTGCGGGATCAGGGAGGGCGCAAGCTGGCCCTGCGGCTGTATGACGTCACCGATGTGGATATGGAGCGCCAGGTGCCCCACAGCGTCAAGCAGTTTGACTGCCGCGACCCAGAGCCGGATCTGCATGTGCCGATTGCTGTCGATAACCGGGACTACGTGGCTGAACTGGGCTATGTCACCGAAGATGGCCGCTGGCTGAAGGTGACTCGCTCGGAGCCCGTGCGGGTGCCCGCCTGTGCGGCTGCTGAGAAGCCCGTGGCAGCGGCAGCCCCTGTGGTTGAGCCCCCCGCTAGACCGGCGGGACCCAATCTGGGGGCTCTGGCTGGTGGCGCTGCGGTGGCGGGTGTGGCTGCGGCTGGAGCAGCGGCCTTGAACAATGCGGCCAGGTCAAAACCGCCCGAACCTGTTGCCCCGGTGAAGCCTGCTGTGACTCCCGCTGCGCCGGCAGATTTGAAGAGTCGTCTGGTTCTAACCCCGCGCGACAGCCGCGACCTCTATGCCTACTGGGAAGTGCCGGATGCCGAGAAGGCGCTGTTGAAGCAGCAGGGTGGTCAGCAGCCCCAGCTCAGACTGCATGACGTCACGGGCCTGGAGGTAAAAGACTCCCTGCCTCCAGCGATCCAGAAGCTAGACTATGCCGAATCCGATCAGGACAAACATATCCTGATCCCTGCCGACAACCGCGACTACCTGGCCGAGATCGGCTACCAGACCGGAGATGGCCGCTGGCTGAAGCTGGCCCGCTCGAATGTAGCCCGGATGCCTTCCCCCGAAGCTGGCACCGACTCGGACGCGGCGGGTTTGGGTGCGGCAGGACTGGCCGCTGCGGGGCTGGCCGGGGCCGGTCTAGCGGGCGGGGCGGCGGTTGCTCGCTCGATTACCAGCGATGCCAGACCGGCTGAGGTCGATCGCCAGCAGGTAGCTCCAGACGGGGTGCAATCGGCCAGTACCCCAGGTGCAACCAGTACCCCAGGTGCGGCTAGTGCCATAGGCGCAGCAGCCGGGACAATCGGTGCAGCCACGGCTGGCATCACCCCTGGAACTCCTCTTGGAACTCCTCCTGGAACCACTCCTGGAGCCACTCCTGGAGCCACTGGAATCTCCGCCACGCCCCGTGAGGTTAAGCACATCACCGTACACAGCCGCCACAACTGTTTCCTGCTGAACGCAGAGCAGATGCGCAACTTGCAGGACCATACGGCGGTAAAGCAGGCCCTCGCACCTGGTAAGCATGTGATTCGGATCAAGAGCGGGGCGTTTGGCTATGGGGTTTCGCCCGAAACCACCGAGCCGCTGGTGCTGCTCTGGATCTTCGGCGGCAAGGTGATCAACCATGCCACCCAGGTACCGGTGGCTGCCACCTGGTCTACCCTGAATGGCTATGAAGATGAACTGGTGCTGGATGTGCTGGAACCAGCCACGCTGCACGCTTTCTTCTTCGATACCCATATCAATGACAATGAGGGCGATGTGACGCTCTCGATTACCAGTACACCCGCGACCAGCTCGTAATCTCTAAAGCTACAGGCGGGTTTCACGCCAGCGGAATCCAGAGGGGGTAGGGGAATTGCTTTGTATAGGGGCAACTCCTACCCCCTCAGTCACCCTATGCTTAATTCGGTTAAGCTATTTTGCCTAAAAACGGCTAAAGGTTAAGGCAAGACAACTTTTTCCTCGCTGTTTTGTATGGACCATTCAGGCGATCCTGGGCTGACCGTCAGGCTTGACTGGTGCTTTAGAGATCTCCAAGCAAAGAATGATCCAACGGCTAGAGTAATTTTCTGAGGATCTCGACAAGCTCTCTTGGTGGTCAATAGGCGCTGAATCTATTGACCGCCAAACCCCTACTGGATCAATCTTTCGTTGGAGGTCTCTAAAGCTAAACGTGTTCTTGGTCAGGAGCCTCTTCGATTGCATCTTTAAGAATGCCTTTGAATCGAAAATAGGCTTCCCAATCAGTAAGTTGGCTTGGGTCTTCTGATTCTTGCTTTAACTCCTCCGCCAACTCCCGATCGTCAAAATCGCGCTCGAATTCCTCCCGCTCCCGCCCAAACAAATGCTCAATGTTCAGACGCACTAGGTCAGTATCGTCCCAAGCTTCTAACTCCTGATTGGCTTTAGGCATTCGGATAAAATCTCTATCGCTGCTGGGCTTTGGAGCAAGGCTGCGAACAATGTTGGGCGGGTAGGTGTGCCACCAGTTGAGGTGCCCCATATAAAAGCCCTTGAGTCCGATGCCCTGCTGGGGGCGAAAAGCTGGAATGCCTGTCAATTCCGATGGCATCACCGCATCTTCTTCGTAGTATTGTTCTTGAACTGTCCGGCTTGCCCCTCTCTCCAACGATCCTTTGGTCACGCTTTGGGTATAGCGAATGCCCTGCACCTTACCCATCAACCCAGAAATCCACTTAGCTGTAGTTTCATCACGCATTCGCAGAGCCGCAATGTGATTAAACTGTCCTAGAATCGTCTCGGCGATCTCTTTCGTGAAATTACTCTGGATATGCGATTCTGCTTGGAATCCCGCCGCAAGGCACACCCCCTTACTGCGCCCTTCGGTGGCAAGTTTCAGGAGTGATTGTAGGTTGCCGAGGCTCCCTAATTCATCCAAAATGACAAAGGTTTGAGGTTCTCTGGTTTCGCGTTTTTCAAGCAGCAACTCCGACAGACGGGTAATCAGGACGCGGTTGATCTCCACCATCTGGGTTTCGGCAGTTTCGCTACGTCCTAGCACCAGAATTTTACTTTCCTCTGTCCATTGCGTCAGGCTGATCGGGGGATTACCATAAACAGCTTCCGCCTTGTGCCAAAGGGCGGCGATCGGCTCGAAGCGCTCCACCTTGGCGATCACGCTTGCCATGATGTTTGCTGCGGTTTTGTCGCTGCCAAACGTCTGTTCGTAGTGTTTCAGGCGCGGATCATCATCGATCATCTTGCGAATGATGGATTCTGACCGTAACGCCAGCAGCATATCCCGGAACGTCCATTTTTGCGGTGCTACCCGGTTTAGGTAGCGAACAACGGCTTTAATCAAAAGAATAGAGGCGCTACGCCAGAATTCATCATCCTTACTGTCCTTTTTTTCAGGAATCAGGATATTGGCTAGGGTTTCTGCGTCTGTAGCTGTTTCGATGTCAGCGGATATCCACCAAGGGCGGCAACGCTGGTCAAACGGGTTCATGATAGCGATCGTGTCGCTATCAAATCCCAAGCCTTCTAGGATGCTTACCATCTCAGTTTTGGGATCGTAGATGACCGCACGTTTGTTGCTGTTCAGTCTGCCAATGCCGGGAAGGACAGATTGCATGAAGAGTCGCAGGGTCACGGTTTTACCGCTTCCAGTTGTCCCAATTACCAGAAAATGGGTTGTTGCTTCCTCGGTTGGTACTTTGACTCCACCCCATAAAATGCCATCGTCGCCACTCGGAAGGGATTTGCGATAGTAAGATTGAGCAGCGCCAATCTGTTTGGCGGTATTGCCGCGTAGCACCATTTTTCCACTTCCGCCCGTGGACTGTTGGATAATCAAAGCGAGAATGCATGTCCAAAACACCCCCCATCCAACTCCAAACCAGTTGATGAACAGCAAGGAGAGGGCGGCAGCAATGGCAAATTTAACTAAGAAGCTGGCGTGATTCTCGGAGTGATTCAGGTGAATACGGTACATCAAACACGTTACCTGCGCGAGCCAGAACCAGGAAAATACGAGCAAGAAATCGACGAATGGGGAGTGCGGGATCGAGAATGCATAAACCATCCACACAAACACCGTTGCTCCAACTACGACCCGTCGTGCAGACGTGTCATTCAGAATTTGAGTGATGTTAGTCATAATCTATGGGAACTCTCTGTGGGGTTCCTGGATATTTGTATTGTTTGGGCCAGTCGTTTGGCGGTGTTTCCGGGAGTCTCGGCGCGGTTTCTGGGGTGTTGTACTGATTGTGCAACTGGCTAGGGGCTACCTCCTGCTGATAGCCATAACTGTCCGGGAAAAAGTATTGACGAACTAAATCAATGGCGATCAGGGCTAACACGGTGCAACCAAGCGCAAAAGTAAATCGGTTCGGACGTGCCAGATGAAAAGCGCCTTTAATCAAGAGTGGAACAATTTGGTAGCTGCGAATACGCTTGCCCATGGTGGCGCGGATGCTTGGAGGAACTAGAGGACGGATACAGGTCGTAATACCCCACTCTATCCAGTAGAGGATGCCTCCATCTTTAGCGGATTGCTCCCTTTCCATTCGGAACATCATAGAGAATCCAGTTCCTATGATCAGGGCAAAAATCCCGAACCAAAAAGCAATGAATAGGTAACAGATATAGCCAAATGTAGCGATAATGACGAATCCCCACTGCTGCCAGGAAACCGATTGAAGATACGCAATGACATTCGCTTTCCATTGATGGAGCGGGATACGCTTTAGCTGGCATATAACCTGCTCACGCCAGTTTGTAGGTGTTTTGGGTGGTTCTATTTGCTTCATAAGACAATCAACAATGCGTCATGGATAACGAAGGCTGAAATTTGTCGATGTGCGGTTGAGAAGGTTCTAGACTAAGCAGCGCCTGGTCTGGAACCTTCTGTTACTGACGAGGCTTTGAAACAACAGCGTTGTAACGTTCGTGGCTCATCAACTCTGCGTGACGAAGCAGGTCATCTTTGAACCAACAGACCAGCCGATGCCAGCCGGGTAACCGGAAGACAAGCATTAAGTCGTGGAGCCGCATTTTGTAGGCATAGCCATCGATACGGCTCCAGTGCTTGCCTTGTGCAAGCTCTGAAAGAATTCGGGATGCTTTGTCTTCGACATTTTTAGGGAAGCGCTTTTTCATAGAGGATTCATCTAGGGTGAATGTTGGCTCATTCCCCAAGACATAAGGCACTTGCTTCGAGGGTGTCTCGAACCAGAATCCATAACGTCTTGATGCAAATCACAGTAGCACGATTCTAGTTTATATATCAAATTTGCATACTAAAAAATTATTGCGCTATTTAGCGACTAAGCAATATAATGCAAAAATATGGCTGTAAACTGTACCTTGAATTTGTTTTTTAGACAAAAAATACAGATGCCTCTGTTAATTTCATTTCAAGCAAAAGAACTTGAGGTTCTATCCAGCAAGGGTGAAGTTAGTTTAGGGATAGTTCGCCGATCAGTTCTCTTGTTCTATTTCGGGAATTAAGACTGTGAGTAAAGAATCCAAGAATAAAGCAACTGTGCTTTCGGCTCTAGAGGAAGATTTTCTGTCGTTGCTATACAGGCGGAGTCTGTATGGGTTAGAGTTTCTGACCGCCATCAAAGAAGCTAGCAATGGAACACGCGATGTTGGTTTTGGCAGTCTCTATCCCACATTGGGGAGATTAGAAAAACAGCGGCTTGTTTCGTGGCGATGGGGCGATGAACAGACTGGACCACGGCGAAAGTACTATGAAATCACGCCTTTCGGTAAGGCTGTGCTGGAAGATACATGGCGCTATCGCAAAGCGCTGATCACACAGACCATTGTGACCAAATCCGAAGATGTAGAACCTTCTGATGAAGATTTAGGTATGGTCAGTGAAGTTGTATCGCTGGCTGCAAGTACTAGAGAATAGCCCTAGAATAAGATAAAATACCATCTTCACATCCCTTGACTTAATGAACTTGAGGGCAATGTTGTGGGTGCGGCTAGGAGAAAAAACAGGTTTCGATCGCAGCTAGACTGGCGAATAAGCTGGCTGATGTGTCTCTTGCCAGAAAGCTGTCGGGCAGATGTTATTGCGTTGAAAATACTGCTTCAAGAGAGTGACATGCCAGCCCGTGAGGTTCAAAAAGAGCTTTTGAGGGCAGTTCTGGCATCTTACGGAGGGTTTATAAGGAACTTTAAGGAATTCGCTGGTAATTTCACCGCACGCCTGAATCCGCAATATACCTCGCAAATCTATGGAATATACGGGCAAGAAGTCATTGCAAAAATTGAGGAAGAGTTTCTAATTGATCACTACAAGGGATCTCTTTGTTCAATGAGAGCTTCTGGCATCTTAATAATTTTATTTTATTTCTTCTTTGCCATTCTAGATATTTGGTGCTTGCCAGAGACAAAATACATTTCCTGGGCAATTAAATCGTTTGTAATCTTAATACTATCAATAACGACATTTTTATCGTTTAATTCAATAAAATTTGAAAAATTCAATCAAGAGATTACGAGCATTTCTTTACTGTCAGCAGGAGTTGGAATTGTTTTAACTATAGGAGTTTCTCATCCCAATGAAATTGGATACAATTCTTACTATGCGGCATTGGTATTGCTATATTTTTATACCTATCTAATGTCCGGGCTAAGATTCTTGTATGCTTTTTGGGTTGGCATCGGAATTTTGATTGGCTATGAAATAATAATCTTTTTCACCCGATTTTCATCAATAGGAACGCAGGATGGATTTTTATCATTTGTAAACAATAATCTATTTCTTATAATGACTTTAATTGCTGGCTCAACAGCTTGTAATTTGTTTGAGCGGGGCATAAGGCTAAATTTCTTAATCCGTTATGCAATTGCCACGTCATTTCGAGATTTCCTACATTTTTTTGAGTATCAAGATTCTAAGAAGTTTCTAAACAACATTAGCAAGATCCGCAATGATCCAAAACAGTTTGAAAAATTCTTGTTTGTAACTTATGATTCCACGCAGCGAAAAGCTATTTCTCAAGAAAGCACCAACATCAGAAGTGAATCCAGGTTTTTAACCGCAGGAGAAGAAATAATAGATGATATCGTAGATAGAAAAGCAACAGAAACAGAAATTCCCAACTTTAAATCTCAACTAAAAAATGCCAGTTCTTGGTTGTTTGGTTTTTTAAAGAGTATAAATCCGACTTTTTCTATCAATAATTATAAAAATATTGATCCTCTTTTATTAAGGGAAATGGAAAGGGCACTCTTGAAAGATCATTTTCAAAGTCAATACAATCTTACTAGATTCTCTACCGTCTATTCATTTATATATTATGTTCCTTTCATTTATGTTGATATAGTTTATATTCCCAGAGCGATTTATTTCTCAGCTTTTATGCGAGGATTATTTGGACTGTACTGTATCTTTGTATTCTTATTATCTTTTAGAAAATCTATTTTCGAGAAATTTCACCAGAGTCTTGTCGGTGTAGCTGCATTTATGGGTGGAATTGGCATTGTGCTTATGCTTGCGTTTTCACGCCCAACTGATTTAGGATATTCTACCTATTATATTGGTTTAGTTTTAGTTCTAATGTATAATTTTATGTTTTCTGGGCTTCTGTTTATGAATGCAGCTATTGTTGGATTTCTATTAGTGATTGGACATACCTTTATTACTATCTCCTTTCAAAATATTCTAGAGTCTCCTGATAAAATTGCCCTTTTCATAAACAATAGCATTTTCCTTATAATCGCTTACGTTATTGGAGCAATTGCTTGCAATTTCTTCGAGCGAAATTTTAGATCAGACTTTTTGACACGTTACACAATTGCGTATAAGGCACAAGAGCTTCTTGCTTATCATGAACACCATAAGCCAACCCCCAAGCAATTATTAGACATGATTAATGGCATCAGGCATTCTCCCAAGAAGCTAGAGGAATTTTTGATGGAACTTCTCAAATTTCAGAGAGATTAGTCAAGCAACGTGAGCACCATCATCACATCGCTTTTATAGAAACGACATCCTCCAGATATTCTTACACTCTCTGGAGATGTTCGTATGGCTGGATTTTGGAAAGTTTTCAGATTCTTTGGGAACTCAAAACAGTTACGGGAGGATGCTAGAACCCTCTATGATTTAATCCCTAGTGACGGTCAGGATGTTACCGGGCTGGACTTGCATTTGAATTCTTCTCTAGGCTTTGACAGAGTATACCCTGCGCTGTCTTATCTAAGCAGGAAAAAACTTGTCTTCTTCAGTGATGCTAATCTCCCGAAACCTCGAAAGCGGTACTAT
>JBJTUI010000081.1:0-3177 GCA_046080625.1 Elainella sp.
TCCCAACTGCTCGTCGTCGCCAAAAATCGCTCCCATTCGTCGCGTTTATACCACTGGTAGAGCGGGTACATTTCCCCCGGCATCGCCGCTTGGATCACCTCGTCCTCTGCCAGTCGGTCCAGCGCTTCACCCAGCGACATCGGCAGTTTTTTCACCTGCTTGCCCGCCTCCATCGCCTCATAGAGGTTGCGCTGTTCCGGCTCACCCGGATCGAGCTGGCGTTTTAGCCCATCGTCAAACGCCTTCAGCAGGGCGGCGGCCATCAGGTAGGGGTTGACCATCGAATCAACGGCCCGGTATTCAAACCGTCCGGGAGCCGAGACGCGCAGGCCGCAGGTGCGGTTCTGGTAGCCCCAGTCGGCGTAGACCGGAGCCCAAAGGCCCGTATCCCAGAGGCGACGGTAGGAGTTGACGGTGGAACAGCCAATTGCCGTCAGGGCAGGCAAGTGCTCGATTACGCCGCCAATGCAGTTCAGCCCAACTGGACCGGGTAGCCGCCTGGAGGTTTCGGGCAGGGGCAGGAAGGTATTTTCGCCGCCCCGACGGTAGAGGTAGTTGCCCTCCAGGCCAAACAGTTCTGAGGTCGTCACCAGCTGGTCTTCGCCGCCCTGCCAGAGGGAGAGGTTGTGGTGACAGCCCGAAGCCGAAACCCCCATGAACGGTTTGGACATGAAGCAGGCGATCAGGTTAAACTCGCGGGCCACCTGGGCGCAGATCTGGCGGTAGGTGGTGAGCCGGTCGCAGGTGCGCAGGGCATCGTCGTAGGTAAAGTTCAGCTCTAGCTGCCCCGGCGCATCCTCGTGGTCGCCCTGGATCATATCCAGCCCCATCGCCTTGCTGTATTCAATCACGCGCAGGAAGACGGGCCGCAGTTCCTCGAACTGGTCAATGTGGTAGCAGTTGGGCTTGGTGACGCCGCCGTTGGGCTGGCCGTTGGCGTCTTTCTTCAGCCACATCATTTCTGGCTCGCAGCCATGGCGCAAATGCAGGCCGTGCTCCTGCTGGAACTGGGCGTGAATCCGCTTCAGGTTGCCGCGACAGTCGGCGGTCAGAAACGCTGCCGGATCGACTTCCTCTTCCCGGTTGCGAAAACAGGTGCAGTAGACGCGGGCGACGCGCGAGTCCCAGGGCAGCTGGCAGAAGGTTTCGGGATCGGGGATGGCCACCAGTTCGGCTGCCTCTGGCCCATAGCCAATATAGTTGCGGTAGCGGTCGAGGTAGAGGTTGGCCATCGAACCATAGACGAGCTGGATGCCCTTCTCGGAAATAGCCTCCCAGTGATCTGCCGGAACGCCTTTGCCGACGATCCGCCCCGTCACGGAGATGAACTGGTAGTAGATATACTGAATTCCCAGCTGGTCAATTTTGGCGCGGACCTGTTTCACCAGTTCGCTGCGCTCGTCGCTGGCGATATATTGCTCCAGATCCGTCAAAGCTTCTGTGCGAGCCAGAACTCCAGTCACGTCTCAGCCTCCAATGGGTCAAGGGCAGGTCAAATATCAGGTCAAGGCTGGTCAAACGGGTTTCACTCGACCAGTGCGAATTCAATCAGTCCTGTGATAAGAGCCATCCGCAGGCGCATTAAAACCTGCGTTGCCCTGATTGTTGCAAGACTGTTCGGTGAGCAATTCTCTGATTTTGATCCGGGTTCCACCCTAGTAAATCCAACTTGCTGCCATAATTTTGTATTTATAGCTACCAAGTAGCTGGGCTTGATTAAATTGAAGGGGGTCTTAGGGGAATACAGAGGGCAAACTGTAAATGCATCCCTAAGCCTGGACAGGAGTGAGAGAGTAAACTGAGACCAAACAGGGGAGCAAAACTATGGCAGCAACGCAAATACACAGCCCAGTTCAAAGCCAAAGTGGTTCTAGAAGTCCTGCACAGTAGTTTTTGGAGGATATGTACAGCAAGAAGAGAATCCATTCATCATTAGGTTATCTAACACCGATGGAATTTGAGAATCAATGGAGAGAACAACAAAAAGCGGCAAAAGCAAACAGCCTAATATATGCTCGTAAGAACAACACTCTTTGACTAAACTTGACCGGATTAGGTATCCAGATTTATGGATGCATTACACTTCACAAAATTCGAGAAGAACAGGCCCGTTTCTTCAATTACGACTTAGACACCGGGGCCGATAGCCGAGCAAACTGCCTCAGGGCGAATCCACTCATGCCGCAGCCGACGCCGCCCAGCAGCAAAAACAGGGTGCTGAAGGGCAGCACCTGCACTAGAGGCTCTACTCCCGCACCGCCCAAAGCCATGCCGCCGTCGAACCCGGCCAGAAACACACTGTAGACGCGCCCGCGAACGGCCAGGGGAGCCGCCAGCGAAACGATGGCCGACAAAACCGGGAACAGAGAGCCGAAGCCCAGGCCGTAGATTACCGACCAGAGAATTAGCAACTGGGGAGCAATCGCCAGACCAATCAGGGCGATACCGGAACAGAGAATCGCCAGACTCACGACCCAGCGTTGGGAAACCCGGCTGCCCCAGCGGCCCAGGCTAAACCGAACCAGCACGGCGACGAGGGCGTTCAGGCTATAGAACAGGGCAGCCTGGGAGACATACAGGGGCAGAAAGGTGACAACGGCCCCATGCAGAAACGAGCCCGTAAAAAACAGCAGCGTGGCATCCCGCACCGGAAACCGCAGCACGACTGGCCAGGGAAACCCCGGTTTAGTCTGTTGGGTCTGTTGGGCCGTCACCGTCTGCCAGGGCAGGGGCAGGCTGATCGCGCCCCCGAACAGCGTCAGTCCGGCCATTAACCCGACAACCGGCCCAAATCCGACTCGTCCGTAGACCAGCGACCCCAATAGCGGCCCCAGCGAAAACCCGATTGTGTTCGCCATGGCCAGGTAGCCTAGCAGGGCCGTGCGGTGCTGAGCGGGCACCAGATCCACCAGCAGGGTTTGAGAGGCGGTGGCAAAAGCGGCCTGACTGATGCCATGCACCACCCGCACCGCCATCAGCCAGAGGGGCGTGGGCGACCAGAGGTAGAGCGGCGCGATCAGCAGCATCAGGCCCAGCCCCAGCAGCAGCACCGGCTTGCGGCCCCAGCGGTCAATCAGCCAGCCAATCAGGGGGCGAAAGCAGAGCAGCCCCACGGCCATCGCCCCCACCACAAAGCCCACGGGCGCATCGGGCCAGCGCTGGCGGACATAGAGCGGC
>JBJTUI010000082.1:0-3100 GCA_046080625.1 Elainella sp.
CGCGCCCCACTCGATCTATTCCGCCGAAAACGCCTCCATGGAAGCCGTCGGCGACTACAACCACTCCGACTCGGAAGGGCTGCTGCGGGTGTATGGCTTTAGCGCCAGGGCGCTGGCGACGAGTGGACAGATTCAGGGAGGACAGATTTAGGAGTCTTGTAAAAATAACCTGAGCAGGCAAGGGGCTTAAGCCCCTTGTTCAAGCCAGTAGACCGATCCAGGTGATCAACTTATTCGTACAAGCTGCCTTAGGGAGGACAAACCCTGCTCGAATGGCCTCGGCTTGCCCCCCTCCCCATCTCCCCCACCCTCCTACGTCCAGTACAAAATCCTGGCGCTGGGGAACCGTCGTCCGATCTCTCCTTCAAAGAACCGCCGCAAGTTCTGCATCGTGTCGCGGTCGTAGACATATTTGACGCCGCCGAACTTGTTGCGCTTGATCACGCGGTTCTGCTCGTCCATCTCCAGCTTGCTGTGGGGATACCAGGCCTGGAGGGCGGTCTTGGAGCCGGGGGTGAAGCGGTGGGAGATCAGCTCCAGGGTCAGGTCGAACTCGGGCAAGCGTCCGTCAAAGTCTAGCGCCTCGCTGATCTGGTCAAACAGGGCTGCGTAGTGCGCTTCCCAGTCCTCAATCGGCATAATCGGCGCGATCACCAGGCCAATCGGGTAGCCCGCCTCGGCCAGCTGGCGCAGTCCCCGCAACCGGTTGGCCACCGTGGCTGTACCACCCTCCATCCGCTTCGAGATTGGCGCGGCGTTGATGCTGACTCGACAGCGGGTGCGGCCATTGTGGGGCAGATCCAGCAGTCCCTCGACGGCATCGAACTTCGACACCCAGCGCAGACTGCCCTGCGGTCGCGTCCCAAAATAGCGAATGGACTCGGCCAAACTGCCGGTCAGGTGCTCAATGCCCAAGGGGTCGGTGTAGCAACTCACTTCAAAGCTGGTATCGCGATCGGGCGACTCGTACTGGGCCAGATTCGCCAAAATCTGCGGCAGGTTGGCATAGACCCGAATCACGGGCGGCCCCTGCAAGCTCCCGGCCAGATAGCAATACTGACAGTGGGCCGGACAGCCCTCGGCGATATGGAACTGCCAGTCGGCAGAAGGCGGAATCGGGCTGAGCTTGAACTGGCTGGCCGGAGCCGTCACCAGGGCCAGGGTGCGCTTGGCAATATCGTAGGTCTCGCGCTCGGTTTCGCCCCGCAGCCCCGTCAGCCGATTGCGCGGCAGCTCCTGAATCGGCAAATTGAAATCCTTCAGCCGCTGTAAGATCTGCTGTCCCCAAGGCTCTGCCAGAGCGGCGGGTGTTACTAGCACTTGTTCGGGTGTCCAGAGTGGGGTGGGGAGGTGGGGGGCTGGGGAGGTGGGGAGGTGGGGAAGTAGGGAGGTGGGGGGATTCGAAATCGGCGATGATAATTCTGGTTGGCTAGGCAGGTTTGATTGGCTAGACAAATTAGACACCATAATTCTGTAGAGCTCACTCTCTTAGTGTGCGGAATCCAGCCCCAAAATTCAGCGCAGGAGAACCGCCAGCCGCTACCGTACTAACCGAAGCCCTACCTCCCCACCTCCTCACCTCCCCCACCTCCCCCATCTCCCCCATGCCCCGCCTCCTCCACGGCACCCTCGCCTCCGGCAACGTCTACAAAGTCCGCCTGCTGCTGGGCCTGCTAAATCTACCCTACGAGTTCGTCCCGGTCGATCTAGCCACCGGAGCACACCGCAGCCCCGACTTCCTCAAGCTCAACCCGATGGGCCAGGTGCCGGTTCTGCAAGAGGGCGATCTGGTGATCTGGGACTCTCAGGCGATTTTGGTCTACTTGGCCTGCCAATATGGAACTGACCCAGCTGGCCTCGACTGGCTGCCCCTGGAGCCGCTGGCCCTGACGCGGGTGATGCAGTGGCTTTCGGTCTCGGCCAACGACATCGACCAGAGTTTCACCGCCCTGCGCCGCCACTACCTGCTGAACATGCCGCTGGATGCCAATCGGGCCGAACAGAGGGCACATCGCCTGCTGCAAGTCATGGACACCCAACTCCAGACCCAGGACTGGCTGGCCGGTGCTCAAGCCACAATTGCCGATATCGCCTGCTTCCCCTACCTCAGTTTGGCCGCCGATAGCCGCATTGACCTCGCGCCCTACAGCGCCGTCACCGCATGGCTGGACCGAGTGCGGGCTTTGCCCGGTTTCGTGAAGCTCTGAGGCCAGCTCGTTTATCCTAGAAACAAACCCAAGCGGGGAAGCTGCCATGACTGCATCGCCTTTGACGCCTGAAGAGCTAGAAGCCCTGATGCCCGACGCCAACGAGCTTCTGGCCTATTTGACACCCGAAGAGCTGGAAGCCCTGATGCCTGACGCCACCCAGCTATGGAGCGATGAGCCGGAGATGGAAAGTTCGCTGCACTATACCCAGCTGGCTCTGCTCGTCGGCTGCCTGGAATGGCTCTGGCAGGACCGCCAGGACTTCTTCATTGGGGCCAACCTGACGATCTACTTCAGCCGCCAGCAGCTGAAAAACCGCGACCAGCGCGGCCCAGACTTTTTTCTGGTCAAAGGCACCGAACGCCGCCCGCGCAAATCCTGGGTGGTCTGGGAAGAGGAGGGCCGCTACCCCAGCCTGATCATCGAACTGCTCTCTCCTTCCACCGCCAGCACAGACCGGGGCTTGAAGAAAGACCTCTACGCCAGTCGGTTCCACACGCCGGAATATTTCTGGTTCTCGCCTGACAGTCTGGAGTTCGCCGGGTTTCGGCTGGTTGGCCACCAGTATCAGCCAATTGAGGCCAACGATGCGGGCTGGCTCTGGAGCGAGGAGCTGGAGCTGTATCTGGCCGTGGTAGACCAGCAGTTGCGCTACCTTCACCCGTCGGGCGAGCTGGTTCCTACCCCAGCCGAAGCCGCCCAACAGGCCCAGCACGAAGCCCAGCAGGCCCAGCAGCGAGCCAACCAGCTTGCCGAGCGACTGCGGGCTTTGGGTATAGATCCAGATGCGCCCCTGGCAGAATAGCCCGCCAGCCTCAAAGGTCAGTCTCACAACAGCCAGTTCACAACAATTAATACTGTCGGCAGCGTGGTACCATCTCTAGGTTAGGTGC
>JBJTUI010000083.1:0-8394 GCA_046080625.1 Elainella sp.
TCTGCTTCCAGGGCGGCGAAGGCCAGGACGTCGGTGGGCTGGTCTTTCTGGCGATACTGGGCGTTCAGGGCCTGGATCTCGGCATCGTCGGTCAGCCGCAGGCAAAGCTCGAAACAGTCGAGCGCGGCTACCGAGTCAGGCAGGGGACGCAACGCCTCCAGCCATCGCTGAAACCAGATTTCCCAGGTTTGGAGATCAACCAATAGGGCCGGACTGTCAACAGCCTCCTGCACCGTCACCTCGACCTGAAGCGGGGAAGTCATGGTTTTACCTCAGCGGGTCAGGTAGGCCAGGGCCACCAGCAGCCCCACCAGTCCAACTGTGGTGAGGCCAAAATGAAACAGGGATTTGCTGCCCTTACGCACCATGTTGCGCATTGCCAGCTTGACATAGCTGGGCGGACGGCTAGCCTTGAGAACCGGTTGGCCTTCTGGGGCTTGGCCTTCTGGGGCTTGGGAAAATTCGGCTTCTGGAGCGGGACTCGCGGGTTGACTCATATCAAAACGCAGCTGATGCAGGTTCAACTCTACGCTACTACATTACGCAAAGATTACGGAAAGTTTGCAATTGTAACGAACTTCCAGAGGGCCGGGTTGGCTCCTGATTTGGCGCTACCTGTTTGACGCTACCCGGCAGAGAACCAGAACTCAATCTCCGAGGTGTCTGCATCGAATCGGGCGGCATGAATGGCCTGGGCCGGAACGTGATACCAGTCGCCAGCCCGATAGCGCGTTTCCTGTCCGTCTAAGGTCAGAATCAGCTCGCCCTGGGTAATCACGCCGATGTTGTCGGTGGCGTGGCTGTGGGCCGGAATCACCGTTCCGGCAGGATAGGAGGCAAACAGCACGTCGCAATCTTTCGCCTCCAGCTTGAACGCATCAAACGGACCATCAAACTTGGGCAGAGAGCGCAACTGCGGCGGAAAGTGGGTCATTTGGGTTTTCAGGCTATGCAGCCATACGGGAGGTCAGCTTGATTATAGTGTCGCCCAGAGACGCCTACTGACGCCATTCCAAGGTTTTTTACGGTCTGCGTAGCGACCCAGGACTCGCCTGATTCTCAGCAAGCAAAATACTATAGTGAGCAAAGGATCTACTGCCAAATTCTTGGTGACGGTACGATGAGCCAGCCCCCCATGCCCATGCCCCTTCAGCCGCCGCTGCCGCCCCGCGAAACGCTGCCGACGATGTACGATCTGCCCAGCGAGAACCCAGAGGAACCCGGCTTGCCCGACGAATTTCACGACCTCCAGCCCCAACTGCTCAGCGCCACCCTGCGCCTCAGAGGTTATGCCAAATCCGAGATCTTCACCGGCACCGACCTCAACCTCTACTACGATGTCCGCCACCTCCAGTGGTATAAGCGCCCCGACTGGTTCCTCGTCCTGGGCGTTCCCCGTCTGTATGAGGGCAAAGATCTGCGCTCCAGCTACGTGATCTGGCAGGAGGGCGTCAGTCCGTTTGTGGTGGTGGAATTGCTCTCTCCCGGCACTGAGCAGGAAGATCTGGGCGAGCAGGCAGAAGTGCTGCCCGATCTTGAATCTGAGCCTGAGGCCGAAACCCCACCCGGTAAGTGGCAGGTCTACGAACAAATCCTGCGCGTCCCCTACTACATCGCGTTCAGCCGCCATACAGGCGAACTGCGCTGCTTTCGGCTCGTGGGCGGACGCTACCAGGAACAATCTCTCGACTCCCAGCAGCCCCGGCTCTGGATTCCCGAACTGGAGGCCGGAATTGGCCTCTGGAGCGGAGTCTTCGACGGCATCGACCGCCCCTGGCTGCGCTGGTACGACAATCAGGGCTGGATTCCCACCGCCGCCGAACGCGCTGAACGTCTGGCCGCCCGCCTGCGAGAGCTGGGCGAAGACCCGGATGCGTTGGTTTGACCCCTTTGTGTCACAGCCCTACAGCCCGAGCAGCGGAGTAATCAGCGGCAGGAGTTTGGTGTGAACTCTGGGTGTCTGCTTGCTCCTGCGTCGCTTCTACGGTTCTCGACTCGGCCTGTCTACAGCCCGCCGCACTGCTTCAACCGGCAGCTCAACCAGCTCGGCAATCTCCTCCAGGCTGAAGCCTCTGGCCAACAGTTTAGCCACCACCTTCAGTTTGGCTGCCTGTTCACCTTCGGCTTTGCCCTCAGCTTTGCCTTCAGCTTTGCCTTCATCTTTGCCTTCAGCTTTGCCCTCAGCTTTGCCCTCGGCTTTGCCCTCGGCTCTGGCTTCCTGATAAACTCTGGTCTCCTGCAAACTTAGTCCTAGCATCGCTTCTACCTCTTCTCGGCTCAACTGGGCAAACTTGTAGACCACGACTGTTGTGATCCATTCTATTACCTCCTCTCTCGGCCAATCTCCTCCCTGCTGCACTCGTTCGATTAAGCCTCTGGCTTGCTCGGCTATCTGCGTCTCTGGGGCCAGCGTCAGCTGCATCAGCTGGATCCCGACTGGCTGCTGCGCCGTCTCGCCCAGTTCGTCCAGGTAGATCCGCCGCACCTGCGGGCCGTCCAGCAGCGAGCGGTGCAAAGTCCTGTTGTTTGGCTCCAGGCTGCGGGACTGGAAGATCACTACGCCACTCCAATCGTCATAGCGTCGGGGGTTGCGGTAGAGATAGAGCAGCGATTCCGAGAAGAAGCGGTCGTAAAGCGCCTCATCTTTCTGGAACTGCACTTCGACAAAGTAGATGATTTGGGGGCTGGCGCTGTCGGGCGGCAGAAACACACCGTCGATCCGGAAGGTTGGCTCTTTGACTTCGACCGATTCAAACCGATAGGCTCTGGCCTGTTGCGGCGACGGTTCCATCAGGCTGAAGAACAGGCTGGGAAACCGTTGAAACAGCTGGTAGAAGATGGCGTCGCGTTTCACAAAACTGGCTCTACTGGGAGGACAGGGTTGACTATATGCCCCCTCGCCCCCGTTACCGCGCGCTGGGGGCGGCTTTGGGCTGCAACTGTACAGGAATCTAGGGGGCCATCTCGCTAACCAGCTGGTTCTCCTGACGCAGGCAGCTCTCGATAAAGGCATCCAGGTCGCCGTTCATCACGTCCGTAATGGCTGTAGTTTCAACGCCCGTGCGCAGATCCTTGACCAGCTGGTAGGGGTGGAAGACGTAGTTGCGGATCTGGTTGCCCCAGGCCGCTTCTACCATGTCGCCCCGGATGTCGGCAATTTCCTTGGCCCGCTGCTCCTGGGCGATGATCAGCAGCTTGGCCTTGAGCCGAGCCAGCGCTTTCTCCTTGTTCTGGAGCTGGGAGCGCTCCTCGGTACAGCGCACCATCAGACCCGTAGGCAGGTGTTTGATCAACACCGCCGTTTCCACCTTGTTGACGTTCTGGCCACCCTTGCCGCCCGACCGGGTCGTGGTGATCTCCAGGTCTTTATCCGGGATCTCCAGGTCAATCGAGTCGTCCAGAATCGGCATCACCTCGACGCCCGCGAAGCTGGTCTGGCGCTTATCGTTGGCGTTGAAGGGCGAAATCCGCACCAGCCGATGCGTCCCTTTCTCGGCCTTGAGATAGCCGTAGGCATATTTGCCTTCGATCTCCAGCGTCGCCGACTTGATCCCGGCCTCCTCTCCCTCCGAGATCTCCGACAGCCGCACCTTATAGCGGTGGTCTTCGGCCCAGCGGGTATACATCCGCAGCAGCATCTCGGCCCAGTCTTGGGCGTCGGTTCCCCCGGCTCCGGCGTTGATGCTCAGCACCGCCCCATGCTGGTCGTAGGTGCCCGACAGCAGCTGCTGCAACTCCCACTGGTCCAACTCGCGGCTCAGGGTGGTGACGTTGGTTTTAGCTTCTTCCAGCAGCGACTCATCCGACTCCAGCTCCAGCAATTCCAGAATGGCGCGGCTGTCTTCCAGGCTGGACTGCCAGCGGTGGAGCTGATCCAGGTTGGACTTCAGATCGTTTAGCTCTTGCAGAGTACGCTGGGCCTGGGTCTGGTTGTCCCAGAATTCGGGCTGGGCGGCAATTTGCTCCAGGTCTTGAATTTTAGCGTTGAGGGCAGGCAGGTCAAAGATAGTCCTGGGTTATACCCAGGCGACTCGACAACGTTTCAATCTCGCGCTTGATTTCTGAGGCTTCTAGCATGGTTTTGAACGGTAAAGAATTTGCCACCTAGTGGTTGGTTGGATCTATTTTACTCGGGAGTGGGGATGGGGGAGATGGGGAGATGGGGGGATGAGGGGTGAGGCTGTCTAAAATCTGGGGTGATTCGATGGCCTGTTGCGAATTGGAACCTAAATTTACCTTGAAGTATGTCTGGTATTGTTACATTGGTTGATGCTGTTGAAGGCGATATCATCAAAATTGAAGCCTTATAATCCTCGCTCCCAAACCGCTATGCTAACCTTGTTGAAAGCGTTTGGCATTGCATGATGCGCAGGATTCTTTACGAAGTTCTCTACATAGTTCAACAATTGCTTCAACGCTACTTGCTGATGCATTGCTACAACATAACCAAATCGCGGATTGTAACAGTGATGCGGTCGGCGACCGTTCAGCGGCTATATCCAGTAGCTATATTAGCGTCAGCTGGGCATCCGGCGGTTGGTAGCCCAGATGCCGCCAAGCGGCGGGGGTGGGGACACGGCCTCGGGGGGTGCGCTGCAGGTAGCCGATTTGCAGCAGGTAGGGCTCGTAGACTTCCTCAATGGTCTGGGGGTCCTCGCCAGTTGCGGCAGCCAGCGTATCCAATCCCACTGGACGACCGGCAAAGTTCTCGATCATGAAGGCCAGCAGGCGGCGGTCGGTCCAGTCTAGCCCGCAGGGATCGACGTTGAACAGCTCTAGCGCTTCAGCAGCCAGGGATTCGTTGATCGATGCTCCCGTCGCCTTCACCTCCACATAGTCACGGACACGGCGCAGCAGGCGGTTAGCAATCCGGGGAGTGCCCCGAGCGCGGCGGGCAATTTCGGCGGCTCCGGCTTCTGTCACGGGCGTAGCCAGAATTTCGGCGGTGCGCTGAACGATCTGGGTGAGTTCGTCCAGCTCATAGAAGCGCAAGCGCTGTACCAGGCCAAACCGGTCGCGCAGGGGAGAAGTCAGCGCCCCGACTCGGGTGGTTGCCCCCACCAGGGTGAATTTGGGCAGGGGCAGGCTGCGGGTTTTGGCGCTCTGGCCTTTGCCAATCGTGATATCTAGCCGGAAGTCTTCCATTGCCGGGTAGAGGATTTCTTCGGTGATCCGGGGCAGGCGGTGGATCTCATCGATAAACAGCACATCTCCTGGCTGAAGGCTGACCAGCAGACCCGCAATGTCGCGAGGCCGCTCCAGGGCCGGGGCAGTAGTAATTTTGCAGTTGACCCCCATCTCGGCAGCCAGAATCAGGGCCATCGTGGTTTTGCCCAAACCGGGCGGGCCATAGAGCAGCAGGTGATCCAGGGTTTCCTGACGCGATTGGGCCGCCCGAATCGCGATGTCCAATACTTCCTTCAGGGATTTCTGGCCGACATATTCCGTAATCCGCTGCGGACGAATTTTCTCCTCCTGCTTGCCGGTTTCGTCCGGCGTCGCATCTGGCTCCAGCAGGTCATCCTCGGCCTCAGCCGGACGCGGGGCTGTCAGTCGAGCAACAGGTTTGGGGGGCAGGTAGGCTGCTGTACCACCCGGCTGCGGAGCAGATTGGGGGGCAGAAAGATTAGACTGAACGCTAGAGCCGATTGATGGGGCCAGGGCTTGGTCTGCTGACTGCGGATTTGCTGGCTGGGGATTTGAGGGCTGAGGATTTGGCTGAGGATCTGCGGGCTGGGGCGAAGATTGCGGCTTGGAGGAAATAATGGCCATAGGTCATGCTCTCGACTCGACAGTGCAGTTCGGCAGTACAGTTGAACACAGTACGGTTGAACACAGTACAGTTGAACACAGTACAGTTGGACTACCCCTTTGTTGATTCTAACGTTATTCCGCTGAGTCTTGAATTTGAGTCTTGAATTATGGCAAACGCAATTTCCGTTCCCGATCCAATCACCTTCGAGCAGGCCATCGCCCTGACCGAATCGTTAATGGCCCAGATGCCTACCCTTTCAGAACCGGCCCTGGAATCCTCCCTGTCGGCGCTGCTGGCCAGCGAAAACGGGGCACGTGGGTTTTTCGTCACCTACCTGACCGACGAAGGCAGCCTGCCCGACCAGCCTTCCCCAGCCGTGATTCGTGCCCTCCAGTCCTCGCCCGCCGTTGTGGCCGAACTGCTGGTGAAAAATCTGGCCATGTCCTCTGCGATGGCGATTGCCCATCGGCGCAACCAGAACGAGGAGATGGCCCAGGGGTCAGACCGGGTGCAGCGCCGCACGCTGGATTTGATCCAGAAAGTCCAGCTGCCGGAAGTCAGTGCCAGAGCTGCTCGACTGCAAGAGAGCGCCAGCACGGGCAGCGGTGACTACGCCGCCTTTCTGAACCGCTGGGGCTACGACGATCAGCAGCGGCAGGTGATTGTCCAGCAGATGCAGCAGGTTGTCAGCTAATGGGATGGGGTAGCCAAACGCTCGTCAATAATGTTCTGGAAACCCTGTTTGGTCCAGTCCAGACCTGGCTCGGCCAGCATCCGGTTTTCTTCTGGCTCTCCAGTCATCCGCTCTGGCTATTGGCTCTGATTCTGCTGCTGCTGTTCCTGTTCTCCGGGCTGCTGCGGGCTGTGGCTGGCCTAACCGAACAGCTCTGGCTTGGCCTGCTGAAACTGCCGATCTGGCTCGTCCAAGGCCTTTGGCAAAGCAGCCTATTCCTGCTGCGCCGGGCCAAATCTACCCCGCCTTCTATCCCGCCGCTTGCCGCCGCCCCACCCGACCGCCTCACCCAGGTGCTAGAGCGACTAGAAGCCCTGCGGCAAGAACAGGAGGCGCTGTTGAAGGAGATGCGGGAGTTGACCCAGAGGCCGCCGGGGTGAGGGGATGGGAGGTGGGGAGGTGAGGGGATAGGGAGGTGGGGAGTGCAGGCTGCGGTTTAAGAGCTGACTTTTCTGCTTGAGGATCTCGCTTTTCTGCTCCATCTCTGGACACCATAAATAACGATTCTTTTAGGCAGCGACTCTTGAGATGGCGATTCTTTAGACAATTCTCTTTAAAAGCTCGTCAGAAGCAGGCAACCACCGACGACAACCTTACCGAATCAACCGCTTTCCCATCTCCCCATCTCCCCATCCCCTCACCTCCTCATCTCCCCCACCTCCCCACCCCATACACCCCCGCCAACACCACCCAATTCACCGCATTAATCCGCGCGTCGTAGAAGGTGACATCGAATAGGGCAAAGGCCAGACAGCCCCAGAAGGAGAGTAGGTAGGCCAGCAGCAGGGCTCGCTCGGGCGAGGGTTTGAGGCTGAGCAAGCGCCGCACGGCCCGGTAGCAGATGGGGCCGACCAAGGCGCAGAACAGCAGCAGCACCGGGATACCGGCCTCGACGGCCAGCAGCAGCCAGAAGTTGTGGGGATGGGCGATGTAGCGGTAGTCGGGGATGAGGCCGGGCGGATATTGCAGCTTGAAGTTGCCCAGCCCCCAGCCCAGCCAGGGCCGTTGAATCAGCAGGTTCCAGGCGAACCGCCAGACGCCGAGGCGCGGATCGTTGGCCCAGTCGATTTCGGTCAGGTTGCGACCACCGATGCCCAGCCAACCTACTGCGGCGATCAGACCCAGTACTCCCAAACCCAGCGTGATTCGGCTGGCTCGGGTGAACAGACTGAAGATCAGGATTTGGGAGAGGGCTACCAGCAGGCCGTTGCGCGACCCGGAGGCAAAAATTCCCAGCAGGCAGGCCAGGGTGCCAAAGTTGATCAGGCCGATTTCTAGCTGCGAGGCTGGGAAATGCTCGGGTTCGATGGGCTGCGACTGGCGCGAGCGGTGGTACAGAATCAGCCCCAGCCCTAATCCCAAAACCAGCACCAGAAAGGCGGCCAGGGCGTTGGGGTGGCCAAACATCACCATGGCGCGCTCCTTGTGGGGTCTGGCCCGGAACCAGCGCGACAGTTCGGTGCGCCGCAGCCAGGGCGGAATGCCCGGTGCCCGCAGCAGATATTCCAGCCCGGCCATCAGATTGATCGGAATCGCGGCGATCACTAGGTCGCTGGCTAGCCGCACCAGCGGCTCGCTGCCCCTGAGCAGGTAGGGCAAAACGCTGAACAGCAGCAGGTAGGGGTAAAAGTTAGCCAGCTGCAAAAACGCCTCGCCCCGATCGGCGGCAAACAGGCTGCTGAGCCAGAGCAGCCCGGTAATCAGCAGCAAAATTCGATTGGTGCTGCGATCCAGGGCCGAGCGGCGAAATTTGGCCCAGAGCAGACCCATCGTGGCAATCAGGCCGGGAAACACTGCGAAATAGAAGTAGGGCAGGCTGACAAAACTGAAGCGAAACAGTCGCCAGATCCAGAGAAGTGAAGGCATCAGCCGCATGGCAGGGTGGGGGTCGATTCGGGCTCACCCG